>JAISSE010000037.1 GCA_031273285.1 Prevotellaceae bacterium | reverse complement strand
TTTTTTTTGCAATCATGAGAAATAATGTATTAAAACAAACTTTTTTCGGAAGAAACAATAAACGGACAGTCCTGATGATATTAACAGTGTGTCTGTTCACGATTTGCTGTACCGACAGCGGAATCCGTATTGACGGACTTCGGTGCGAACACATGACCGATCCGCTCGGCATCGACAGCGAAATCCCGCGATTCGGATGGAAAATCTCCGACCCCTCGCATCTGCGCGGGCAGCGGCAAACCGCTTATCGGCTGCTGGTGGCAAGCAGTCCCGACAAACTCAAGGACGGCGAAGCCGACGTGTGGGACAGCGGTGTCGTGCCTTCCGATCAATCGCATCTGGTGCCTTACGGAGGAAAAAAACTGCAATCCGGCGGCGATTATTACTGGAAAGTATTCGTTTACGATCGCGACAACAAAGCCGCCGCAAGCAAGACCGCCCGATTTTCGATGGGTCTCCTCAATCGTGCGGACTGGCAGGGCGAATGGATTAAACATCCTTCCGCCACGCCCGAAAAACACATCTGGTTCCGTAAAAAACTGAATCTCGACGACAGGGCGAAAACCGCGTTTGTACATGTCGCCGCAAGCGGCTACCACGAATTGTATATTAACGGGGTAAAAGCGGATGAGCATGTGCTGGCGCCTGCCGTTTCGCGTATCGACAAACGCATTTTTTATGTAACATACGATGTCGCTCCCCTGCTCGAAAAAGGCGACAATGTGATCGCTCTCTGGTATGCCGCCGGATGGTCGCGCAACAACTATTTCGCCCCGCGGGTAAATCAGGCGGTTCTGCTGCAGCTTGACGGGACGACGGACAGGGGTGCGACTTTCAATGTCCGGTCGGACGAAACGTGGAGATGCGCCGAAAGTTACAGCCGCTATTCCGGGCTGTTCCAGTTTATGGACATGGGAGGCGAAGAGGTGGACGGACGCCGTTACCGTACCGACTGGAATACCGTTGCCTTCGACGACAGCCGGTGGGTCAATGCCGTCGAGACCGCTCCTTTGAAAAACGGCGGCGAGCTTGTCCTTTCAGCCCAGATGACCGACCCATCGCGGATTGTCGAAACAATTGCCGCCCGCCGGATTGCCGACACCATTCCCGGAACTTACAGTGTGGACATGGGCAAAAGTTTCACCGGTTTCCTCGATGCAAGTTTCGACGGTTTGCAGGCAGGCGACACCGTGATGATTCAAATATCCAACCTGACAACTCTTGTCGAAGAACATCGACAGAGACAGTATTATATCGCGCGTGGCGAAAACGGAGAACGGTTCAGCAACCGCTTCAATTTCTTTGCCGGACGCTACATACATTTTACCGGTCTGCGGCAGGCGCCCAAATTGCAGGACATAAAAGGACATGCCGTGTCGAGCGCCGCTCCACGCACCGGTTATTTCGAGTGTTCGGACGAGCTGTTCAACCGCATGTACGAAGTGGACAGGTGGACTTACGAGATGTGTCACACCGACGGCGTAACCGTGGACTGCCCGAATCGCGAACGGCTGGGATACGGTCCCGAAGGCGGTTATCAGACGACATGGGGTCTGGGGCTGACCTGCTTCGCGTCGGGTGCGCACTACATCAAGAATGTCCGCGACTGGAGCGATGTACAGCGACCCGACGGCTCGATAAACAATGTCGCCCCGCAGATAAGCATAATGTACGGCGGGTCGCTGAACGGAACCGCAAATATGAACATCGCGTGGGAGCATTATCTGGCTCACGGCGATAAAAAAATACTGGAAGAGGCTTACGGAACGGGTAAAAAATGGCTGGCGTTTCTGGACAGTCATGTTGTCGACGGGCTGCTGACGCCTTACGACGGCGGCGGATATTTTCTCGGCGACTGGATGAGACCCGGTCCCGTGTTTGAATACGCCGACACTCCCGAAGCTCTGTATTTCAACAACTGCGTTTATGCAATGACGCTCGGTTTATTGATTGACATTGCCGAAACACTGGGTCGCGGAGACGAAACGGCGCCCTACAGGGAACAGCTGAAAATGCACCGTGCGAAAATGCACGACAGATACTACGACGCTTCGACCGGCAGCTATCTCAACGGCGATCAGGTGCGGACGGCTTTCGCGCTCTACGCGGGAATTGTCCCCGACAGCCTGCAACGCTCGGTTCTGGAACATCTGGAAAAAGACATGACCGGCGAACATCCCTATTTCAATATCGGAAGTTTCGCCCGTTATCCCTATTGCAAGATTATTTATGCACAGCCCCATTTTCAGGAAATCATAGCCGGCATACTTGCGAAAACAAGCTATCCGGGTTACGGCTATTTCCTCTCGCAGGGCGAAACATCGTGGCCCGAAGCGTGGGAAATACAGCATTCCAACAGTTCGATTATTCATACGTCCTATGCCGGCGTAACTTCCGGATGGTTTATCAAATGCCTTGCCGGTATCGAACCGTCCGTCGAAGGTGCGGGCTATCGGAATTTCACCGTCCGTCCCCGCGCTGTCCGGAGGCTCGACCGTGCAAAAGCCGGTCTGGAATCGCCCTACGGCTTGATTGAAAGCGGCTGGTACAGGGAAGACGGCAGAGTAATTCACGAAATTACGGTTCCCGTGGGAACGGAAGCCCGTATCTGTCTGTCGGCAAAAGCGGATGACATAACCGAAAACGGACGGGCGCTTGCCCAGACTCCCGGAATCCGGGTAACGGACTACAAGGACGGATATGCTTTGATAGACGCCGAAGCCGGCAAATACAGGTTTGAGGTGAAGGATGAACTATAAACTATGAACTATAAACTATAAACGATGAAGGAAGAATAATCAACCCTAACAGGTTCAACCCTGTTAGGGTTCATTATTTATAGCTCATAACTTATACCAAAACTTTGTCATTATAGTTATGGCAAAACTTGTTAATCCGTGATTAACAGGATATTACCCCACGCTTTGTATGTTATTTGATAGGAACTTGGTATTATAACCTCCGGATAAGAACAATTGATAAATTGCCGAAAACTAAGCGATTTGCCCGTTAGGGCATAAATATCAACAGAAACAGTATGGTTTTCCTCAAAATTCCCCGCAGGGGATTCATCGCCTGTCCGTTTCCATGAATCCCCTACGGGGAAACGGACAGGTACAGATGCTACTTTCTATTGAGATTCAAGTCCTGACGGACATTTCTTCAATAAAACTCAGGTTTATAGTTTATAGTTCATCGTTTATAGTTTATAGTTCATCCCGTCTTTTTTTCTGATATTGATTCAAATTTTGTACTTTTGCCGCCGAATTTTAAATTATAAATAAGAATAAATTATGGCTTTACAGTGTGGAATAGTAGGTTTGCCGAATGTCGGGAAATCGACGTTATTCAATTCTTTATCAAGCGCCAGGGCACAGGCGGCTAATTTCCCTTTCTGTACAATCGAACCGAATGTAGGTGTGATAACCGTACCCGACGAACGGCTAAACAAACTTGCCGAAATTGTCAATCCGCGCAAGGTAACGCCTACAACCGTCGAAATCGTCGATATTGCGGGTCTGGTGAAGGGCGCAAGCCGCGGCGAAGGTCTGGGCAATAAATTTCTGGCAAATATCAGGGAAACGGATGCAATAATCCATGTGGTGCGCTGTTTCGACGGGGATGTAACGCATGTGGACGGCTCGGTCAATCCCGTGCGCGACAAGGAAATTATAGATACCGAACTTCAGATTAAAGATCTGGAAACCGTTGAGGCACGAATTGCCAAAATGCAGAAACAGGCGCAGGCAGGCGACAAACAGGCAAAGCGCATCTGCGAGCTGCTGGCGGGATACAGAGATGTGCTGATTCGGGGCAAATCCGCCCGAACGTTTGTCATCGACAACAGGGACGACCGGAAACTCGCGGATGATTTTTTCCTTCTGACCGACAAACCTGTCCTGTATGTCTGCAATGTGGACGAACAAAGCGCCGCGGCGGGCAACGAATATGTCGAGCGCCTGCGCAAATCCGTCGAAGGCGAAAATGCCGGGATTTTGATTGTCGCCGCAAAAATAGAATCCGAAATCGCCGAACTGGAATCGTATGAGGAACGCATGATATTTCTTGCCGAACTGGGACTGCGGGAATCGGGCGTGTCGCGCCTGATTAAAGCCGCATACAAGCTGCTGGGACTCGAAACATATCTCACCGCAGGCGAAAAAGAGGTCAGAGCATGGACGTATGTGAAGGGAAC
>JAISSE010000267.1 GCA_031273285.1 Prevotellaceae bacterium | reverse complement strand
TCGGCATTACGACCGATGCCGTTGTCGTGAATTTCGGCTATTTTGATTTGTCCCTCCGGATTCACGAGAAAAGTTCCGCGATAAGCCAGACCCTCTTCCTCAATCAGTACGCCGAATGCGCGGCTTAACGCGCCGGTATGGTCTGCCAGCATCGGATATTTGATTTTACGGATGGTTTCGGAAGCATCGTGCCACGCCTTGTGCACAAAATGGGTGTCGGTGCTTACGGAGTAAACTTCTACGCCAAGCTCCTGCAATTTGGCGTACTTGTCTGCCATGTCCCCCAATTCGGTCGGACAGACAAAAGTGAAATCGGCAGGGTAGAAAAAGAAAATCGCCCATTTACCTTTCACATCATCGCTGCTTACGGTTTTAAAAGTCCCGTTTTGATATGCCTGTACTTTAAATTCAGGCAATTGAGAATTAATAATAGATTGCATATTTTTTTATTTTAAAAATTATTAAATCAATAAATATTTTTGCAAAGGTAATGGGTTTCTCCGCATCAATCAAATCGATATTTTCTATGTTCGCATCAATTAAATATATCGACACGGGCTAAATGCTGCAATACTCTATCATATACATTTTTACGCTAATTTTTGAATTGGAGTCGGAGTTTCTCAATTTTACCAAAATATCTTAAAAATTATAGTTTTCAAAAAAAATGTATAACTTTGCACAATATTATTGCAGCACGTTTTATTGCAGGATATGTACATTAGAATGTTATGTTTGAGTATATTATTTCATTTCAAAAGCGAGTTTTTTGAATAGTATAAAAAATAGAAGGAATAAATAATGGAACTAAAATTATCGGCAGAAGTAAATGAAATTATTCATTACAGCAGGGAAGACGCTATCAGGTTGGGGAACAATGCCATCACTCCCGACCACTTTTTTTTAGGCATAATCCGGCATAAAAATAACGATGCCTATCGGTTAATGGTTGAGTTGGATATCGACGTAAACGAGTATAAATACTTAATCGAAAACCGGTTGCGTTCTTCCGACACCGAGACGCAAAGAGCCAATTCGGGAAGCATATTTGTTACGAGAGCAGCGGATATAGTCCTGAGAAAGATATATCTGGAAGCCCGGGCGATGAAAGAATCCGAACCGAAAGCGATTCACATGCTTTTATCAATTTTGGACGAAGGTTCTTCTTTCGTTGCCAAACAGCTGGCTCAAAACGCTATCGGTTATGCCGCCATAAAAGACCATCTGAACGGAGAAAGAGCGTTTGACGCGGGCGGCGACTATGACGAAGACGACGATGATAAAGATGATGACAGTCCGAGCGTTATACCCAAAAATCCCGTTCTCTCAAAAGGAACGTCGGTGGTTGATAAATTCAGTACGGATTTGACCAAAATCGCAGCGGAAAATAAAATGGACCCCATTGTGGGCAGAGGAAAGGAAATCGAACGTCTTGCACAGATATTGAGTCGCCGCAAAAAAAACAATCCTGTCCTGATCGGCGATCCGGGAGTGGGCAAAACGGCTATTGTCGAAGGTCTTGCTCTTAAAATCGTGAATAAACAGGTACCCAGAGTGCTGTTAAACAAACGGCTTGTTGCTCTGGATATTGCCTCGATTGTTGCCGGAACAAAATACCGCGGGCAGTTTGAGGAACGAATGAAAGCCATTTTGTCGGAACTGCAAAAACATCCGAATATAATACTGTTTATTGATGAACTGCACACCATTGTCGGCGCCGGAGGCGCGCCCGGGTCGCTTGATGCCGCCAACATGCTGAAACCCTTTCTTGCACGCGGCGAGCTGCAATGCATCGGAACAACTACTCTGGACGAATACAGGAAACATATCGAAAAAGACGCCGCTCTGGAAAGACGGTTTCAGAAAATACTGATTAATCCGACTTCGGCAAAAGAAACTTTGGACATACTGGAGGAAATAAAAGGCAAATACGAAGAATATCATCACGTTATTTATACTCCCGAAGCAATCAAAGCGTGTGTAACTCTCACCGAAAGATATGTGTCCGACAGGATGTTCCCCGACAAAGCCATTGACGCTCTGGACGAAGCAGGCTCAAGAGTGCACATCTCCAATATCAAAATTCCGAAGGAAATACAGGAAATCGAATGTCAAATCGACGAAGTGCGCAAACTGAAACAAAAGGCTGTTGATTCGCAGGAGTATGAAAAAGCCGGCGAACTGAAAAACAGCGAACAGAATCTGATGCGGGATTTGGAAAAGGCGCAGAAGGAATGGGACAGGGAACTGAAGAAAAACCGTCAAATGGTTGATGACGAAAATGTTGCCGAAGTTGTGGCAATGATGACCAGCGTCCCGATTCAACGCATCGCAAAGAACGAAAGCGAACGGCTTATCGAGATGCCCAATGCGCTGAAAGATAGAATTATCGGTCAGAACGAAGCTGTCGAAAAAGTAGTGAAAGCCATACAGCGCAACAGAGCGGGACTGAAAGACCCGATGAAACCCATCGGCACATTCATATTTCTCGGTCCGACGGGTGTGGGAAAAACGCAGCTGGCAAAGATATTGAGCCAGTACATGTTCGATTCGACCGACAACCTGATTCGGATTGACATGAGCGAATATATGGAAAAATTCGCCGTCAGCAGGCTTATCGGCGCTCCTCCGGGATATGTCGGATACGAAGAAGGCGGGCAATTGACCGAAAAAGTGAGACGCAGACCGTATTCCGTGATTCTTCTGGACGAAATAGAAAAAGCTCATCCGGATGTCTTCAATATTCTGCTGCAACTTTTGGATGAAGGGCAGTTGACCGACAGTCTGGGGCGAAAGATAGATTTCAAAAACACCATTGTGATAATGACATCCAACATCGGAAGCCGTGAAGTGAAAGAATTCGGGCAGGGAATAGGTTTCTCTACCGCCGTAAATCGCGACGGCAATATCATAAACAATAGCAAAAGCATTATCGACAAGGCTTTAAAACGCAATTTTGCCCCCGAATTTCTGAACAGAATCGACGATTTGATAATTTTCAACTCCTTGTGCAGGGAAGATATACTAAAAATCACGGATATTGAACTCGAAGCGCTGTTCAACCGTTTATCCCTTGCCGGCTACAAAGTCGATATTTCGGAGAAAGTAAAACTCTTTATCGCCGAAAAGGGATACGACCCCCAATTCGGAGCAAGACCGCTGAAACGCGCTATTCAGAAATATATCGAAAACAATCTTGCAGAGGCAATTATAAGAGACGAAGCCGTCGCGGGATGTTCGTTCGAAGTTACGTTTGATGAGGAAAAAAACGACGTTACGGTAAAAACCGTTAAGGAAACGTCCGAAATAGTAGAAATATAATTCGTCACTATGAGTGAAGAGATTGGGAGAGTAAAATCGTGGAAAATATTTTTGCCCGTACTTATCGGGTTGCTGTCGGTTGCATATCTGTTCATCAAGGAGTTCGACCCTTCGGCGTTCGATGAAATAGATTTTACATGGCTTTCGGTTTTCTGGCTTCTGATGGCGGTCGTCTGCATCGTAGGGCGTGATTTCGGCTACATAGTACGGATAAAAGCGCTTTCCGAAAATCAACTGACATGGAGGCAGTCTTTCAGAGTGATTATGCTGTGGGAATTTACATCGGCGGTAACTCCTTCGTCCATAGGCGGAACAAGCGTTGCTCTCATGTATGTTCACAAAGAGGGAATCGGCATAGGCAAAAGTTCGGCAATGGTCATGATGACTTCCCTGCTCGACGAGATGTATTTCGTGCTGATGTTTCCCGTACTTCTGCTTGCCGCAGGAGCTTCGCGTCTTTTCGACATAGACGATTCTCCCGGCTGGACACACGGAATGTTCTGGCTTGCCATGACGGGCTATATCCTCAAACTTGCCTGGGTTGCGGCGCTTGCATACGGAATGTTTGTCAATCCCAAAGGTCTGGGCAAGCTGATATTCACAATATTCAAACTGCCCTTTCTGAAACGCTGGAAAAGAGGCGCGGTAAAGGCTTTGCGCGAAATCGAACTTAGTTCGACGGAACTGAAATCGAGGAAAAAATCATTCTGGATAACCGCTTTTCTGACTACATTTGTTTCGTGGACGTCGCGCTATTGTATTGTAAACTGCCTGTTTCTGGCTTTTTTTGCCGTGGACGACCATTTTCTAATCTTTGCCCGACAGCTGGTCATGTGGATAGCGATGCTTCTAAGTCCGACGCCCGGAGGAAGCGGTATCGCCGAAATAATGTTCGGCGTATATCTGGGCGAATTTATTCCGCTGGCGGGATTTGCCGTCGCGGTCGCCCTGTTGTGGAGGCTGGTAACATACTATCCGTATCTGATAGTCGGGGCTTTGATGGTGCCGAAATGGATAAGCGACAAGTTTATCGGCAAACAGAACAGGGGAACCAAAAACCGTTTTTTCGGCGTTCGGCGTCAATCCGAAAATCCCAAGAAAAATCAAGTTGTCGGAGATTCGCACAAAGACAGCAATTAATTTATTTTCCTGAAAATGTTGTACGATATCGAAATGCTCGAAAATTTTTATTCTGAATATGCCGACAGGGTGAACAGTGCGCGTAACCGTATTGCCCGTCCGCTTACCTTGTCCGAAAAGATTCTGTATGCGCATCTGTACGACGGCAATCAATTGAAAATCTGCAAAAGAGGTGAAGATTACGTGAATTTTCGTCCTGACAGAGTTGCAATGCAGGATGCTACGGCTCAAATGGCTTTATTGCAGTTTATGAATGCCGGAAAAGCAAAATCCGCCGTGCCGGCAACCGTACACTGCGACCATCTGATACGGGCGCACAGGGGCGCAGAAGACGATATCGCAACAGCTCTCGACAGCAACAGAGAAGTTTACGATTTTCTAAGGACAGTATCGAACAAATACGGAATAGGATTCTGGAAACCCGGAGCAGGTATCATCCATCAGGTAGTTTTGGAAAATTACGCTTTTCCGGGGGGAATGATGGTGGGTACGGATTCGCATACGCCAAATGCCGGAGGACTGGGAATGCTTGCTGTAGGCGCGGGAGGCGCCGATGCGGTGGACGTCATGAGCGGAATGGAGTGGGAACTGAAAATGCCGGAACTCATCGGCGTAAAACTCACGGGACACCTTGGCGGCTGGACGTCGGCAAAGGATGTCATACTCAAACTGGCGGGAATATTGACGGTGAAGGGCGCCACCAATTCGATTATCGAATATTTCGGCGAAGGAGCATCCTCACTTTCGGCTACCGGTAAGGCTACCGTCTGCAATATGGGCGCCGAAATCGGAGCGACAACGTCAATATTCCCGTTCGACGAGAATATCGCGGAATATCTCCGTCGAACAGGACGCGGGGAGGTCGCCCGCATGGCGGAAAACGTCGCGTCGCATCTGCGGGCTGACCCCGAAGTAATGCAAACGCCTGCAAAATATTACGACAGGATTATTGAAATCGACCTTTCCTCTCTGGAACCCCATATCAACGGACCGTTCACGCCCGACGCCGCTGTTCCCATATCCGAATTTGCCGCCAAAGTGGAGGCTAACAACTATCCGTACAAAATCGAAGCGGGATTGATCGGGTCGTGCACCAACTCGTCGTATCAGGATTTGAGCGGAGCGGCGTCCGTCGCCCGTCAGGCTTCGGAAAACAATACCGCGGTCGCTGCGCCGCTGATTGTCAATCCGGGATCGGAACTGATTCGCCGCACTGCCGAACGCGACGGACTGATTGCCGATTTCGAAAAAACGGGTGCCGTAATCATGGCTAACGCCTGCGGTCCATGCATCGGACAGTGGAAACGCTATTCCGACAACAACGACGACAATACGCGCAAAAATTCCATCGTTACCTCATTCAATCGCAATTTTGCCAAACGTGCGGACGGAAATCCGAATACGCACGCTTTTGTCGCTTCGCCGGAACTGACAATGGCTCTGACAATCGCCGGAGACCTGCGGTTCAATCCGCTGACGGATAAACTGAAAACGGCGGACGGCAGGGAAGTGATTCTGAAAGAGCCTCGGAGCGAAATCTTTCCGCCACAAGGTTTCGAGACAGAAAACAGCGGATATGTCGCTCCCGGAACAGACTGCGAAGATGTGTCGATTGATCCCCGTTCGGAGCGTCTGCAACTGCTGAAGCCGTTTCCGCCGGCAGATGACGCCTGTCTGCAAAATATGACTTTACTACTGAAGGTGAAAGGGAAATGTACTACCGACCACATATCCATGGCAGGTCACTGGCTTCGTTTCCGCGGGCATCTGGAAAATATTTCCGACAATATGCTGATGGGAGCGACAAATGCTTTTAACGGAAAAACCAATTCGGCACTCAACAGACTGACGGGCAACTACGAAGCCGTCTCGTCGGTAGCAAAACAGTATAAGGCTAACGAAATATCGTCCGTTGTGGTGGCGGAGGAAAATTACGGCGAAGGCTCGTCGCGCGAACATGCCGCAATGGAACCCCGTTTTCTGAATGTCAAGGTGATTCTGGCAAAAAGTTTTGCCCGCATTCACGAAACAAATCTCAAGAAACAGGGTATGCTTGCCCTTACTTTTACCGATAAAACCGACTATGACAGGATTCAGGAACATGATTATGTCTCCGTCGATACCGGAAATTTCAAACCGGGCGAACGGCTGAGGGTTACTCTGAACCACGCCGACGGAACGCGGGAGTCATTCGATGCAAGTCATACTTATAATGAACTGCAAATAAAATGGTACAGGGCAGGCAGCGCAACTTTAGCCGCGAATATTGTCCACTAATTTATCTCCGAATACTTTTTTTATCCACGAATGACACGAATATCACGAATTTTTTTAATTTTTAGCGAATTTTCACGAATAAAAAATCCTTCGGATTTTTTCCAATCTGCTCATGATTGATAATCCTTTAATCATGGTTCAGACATTATTCACTGTTCACTATTCGTTATTCACTGTATTCGTCCTGAAAATCCCGTTAATCGTGTGAAAAACGATGCGCCTTTAATGAAAAACGCAGATTATCACATATTCGATAATCTGCGTTTTGATTTTACCTGTTCTTTTACTTATCTGCGCAAATCCTTATAATCCGCGTCATCCGCGTGTTTTTGAGACAGGTTCATTTCACCATTTCGTTGATTACATCCTGATTGGCTTTTCTTACGGCAGCTTCGTCGAATTTGATTTTTTTGCGGTCGTAAGTAAGCAATCCGTTTACTTCGCCTTCCACGTCAGTGGTTTGGGTGTAAACGGCAGCGGAAAAGCCTTTCAGCGATTTCAGTATTTCGGTATATTCGATATATTTGTCGGTGATTTCCTTCGAACTCTTGTAGTCCACGTAGCCGAAATTCTTGTCGGGCTGCCACAGATGCCCCTCTATCGCGTAACCGATACCGCCGTATTCGCCCAGCACCGTCGGTTTGTTTGCGTCGTATAGAAACATTCGCGGTTCGGGGTAGTTGTGCAAATCAAGCACATCGCCTTCGTGATAGAAATTGCCGCCGCTGGCAGCATTGAGCAGGCGCGAATCGTCATACGCCTTTGTCCATGCAGCCATTTCCCCGGTTTTGAACTGTCCCCAGCCTTCGTTGAACGTTACCCACATCACGATTGAGGGATACGAATACAGAAAATCAATTATTTCTTTCCATTCCTTGAAATAGTTAGCCTGTGCGGCGGATGCCGGCTGCTGCACTCTGGAATCAATGAAATGACTTCGTGTTTCGTCCCAGTGGTTGCTGCCGCTCGGCATGTCCTGCCAGACAAGGATTCCCAGACGGTCGCAATGATAATACCACCGCGCCGGTTCCACTTTGAGATGCTTGCGTATCATGTTGTATCCAAAATCTTTCGTCTTGACAATATCGTAGGCGAGAGCTTCGTCCGAAGGCGCCGTGTATAAGCCGTCGGGCCACCAGCCCTGATCGAGCGTTCCGAACTGAAACAAATCCCTGTTGTTCAACTGAAGCCGCACGATGCCGTTTTTGTCGCGCCGTGTTGATATTTTGCGCAGCGCACAATAGCTTGTTACCCTGTCGGTCAATTTTCCCCTGCTGAACAGACTGACTTCCATGCCGTAGAGAAAAGGAGAATCGGGCGACCACAGTTTGGCATCCGGAATCTTCAGTTCCAGTGTTTCCGTAACAACGGCTTTTGCCGTGGCAACCGTTTTGCCGCCATCCGTTATGTTGATTTCCACATAGTCGTAAGGCACGGTATTTTCGGTGTTTACGGTTATGGCGACGGTATTTTTGTCCGCATTGGGAAGGGTTTTCAGCGAAGCGATATGTTTTTCGCTTACCGGTTCAATCCAGACGGTTTGCCAGATACCCGACACCGAGGTATAGATAATGTCGTGCGGTATGCTTTCCTGCTTTCCGCGCGGCTGAAAATATTTTTCGGTAGGGTCCCAGACCTTCACCGTCAATTTCTGCTCTCCCGATTTCAGAAAAGGCGTAATATCGAAACTGAACGGCGTGTATCCGCCTGTATGACAGCCTATCCTGACGTCGTTGACAAACACTTCCGTTTTCCACTCCACAGCGCCGAAATGCAGGATAATGTGTTTGTTTTTCCATGAGGATGGAACGGTAAACGTTCGTTTATACCACATTTCCTGATTCTCCGACACCGCTTTCTGCAATCCCGAAAGAGCGGATTCGACGGGAAAGGGAACGAGGATTTTTTCGTCATACGCCGCCGGTTCGTTTTGGTGTATGGGCAGCAGCGAGAAATCCCACAGTCCGTTAAGATTCTTCCATTCCGTGCGTTCCATTGCTGGGCGCGGATATTCCGGCAAGACGTTGTTCGGGTCGAGGTTTTCGCCCCACGCCGTCTTGATTTTGTCGCCTGCCGGCTTCCATTGCGCCGACATGCTTACGGACAGCAGGATAAGTCCTGCCAATAATATACTTTTTCTCATAATTTTCAACTTCGAATCATTATTCCAATATATTGCAGATTTCCCGATTTACCTTTTTCAGCCGGTCGACTTCCACTTTGACAACTTTCCGGTCGTAGGTTATCAACCCGTTTACTTCGCCTTCCACATCGGTAGTCTGAGTATATACCGCGCCCGAAAATCCGTGTTTTATCAGCGTTTTCAGTTCTTCGGCAAATTTCACATACTCGTCGGTAACTTCTTTCGAGGTTTTAAACTGCACATAACCCCAGTTTTTTTCCGGCTGCCAGAGATGATCCTGCAACGCAAGCCCGATACCGCCGTATTCGCCTAAAACCGTTGCTCTTTCGTCGTCATACATATACAGTCGGGGTTGCGGATAGTTGTGTATGTCCAGAATGTCGCCGGTGTGATAATGATTGCCGCCGCTGGCGGGATTGATCAGACGCGACGGGTCGTAAGTCTTTGTCCATGCGACCACTTCGGGCGTTTTGAACTGTCCCCACGATTCGTTGAACGGCACCCATACCACTACCGAAGGATTGGAATACAGCAAGTCGATAATCTCCTTCCATTCCTTGAAATAATTTGCCTCCGATTCGGCGGAGCGAACCGCTTCCGTACCGTTAAAATATTGATTAGTCTGCCATTGAGGACCGCTTTCGCCTCCGCTCGGCATATCCTGCCATACGAGTATGCCCAGACGGTCGCAATGGGTGTACCAGCGTGCCGGTTCAACCTTCACATGCTTGCGTATCATGTTGAAGCCAAGCTCTTTTGTTTTCACAATATCGAAAGCGAGGGCTTCGTCGGTAGGCGCCGTATATAAACCGTCGGGCCACCAGCCCTGATCGAGGGGACCGAACTGAAACAGGTTTTTGTTGTTCAGTTTCAGCCTGACGATGCCGTTATGGTCTCTTCCGGTCGATATTTTGCGCATGGCGCTGTAGCTTTTCACTTGATCGACGATTGCTCCGTTGCTGTACAGGGCGATGTCCACATCGTAAAGAAAAGGAGAATCGGGCGACCACAGTTTGGCGTCGGGAATATGCAGTGTTACTGTTTCGGAAATCACGGATTTGATTTGCGATACGACCTTTCCGTTATCGGAAACTTTAACTTCGACAACATCGGAGCGTTTCGTGTTTCGGGCATCGACCGTAACCGTCAAAAGGCTTTTGTCGATGTCGGAAACCGTTTTCATCGATGCGATGTGTTTTTCGCCGACCGGTTCAATCCAAACGGTTTGCCAGATGCCTGTTACGGAGGTGTACATGATGCCTTCGGGATTGCTGACCTGCTTGCCTCTCGGCTGATAGGACCGGTTGTCGGTCGGATCCCATACTTTCACCGTCAATTTCTGCTCGCCCGCTTTCAGAAAAGCCGTGATGTCGAAGCAAAACGGCGTGTATCCGCCTGTATGACTGCCGATTTTTATATCGTTGAGATATACTTCCGCTTTCCAGTCCACAGCGCCGAAGTGCAGGATGACGTTTTTGTTTTTCCATGTCGGGGGAACGGTAAACGTTCTGCTGTACCACAGTTCGTTGTCTCTTCCGACTGTTTTCCCCACGCCCGACAGGCTCGATTCCACGGCAAACGGAACAAGTATTTTTCCGTCGAAACTTTCCGGCTCAGGCAGCCCTTCGCCACGAATGGCGTAGTTCCAAAGCCCGTTGAGATTGCGCCATTCGGCACGTTCCAAAAGAGGGCGCGGATATTCGGGCAATACCTTTTCGGGATTTATTTGCTCCGCCCATGTTGTTTTGATTTTACCGCCCTCCGGTTTCCATTGGGCATACATGCAGGTAACTATTCCGACCATGCATATCACTGAAATAATTTTTCTGTTCATAATGAAATTAGAAATTAGATTGTTGTTCTTGTAATTAAAAAAATATTTATACATATATATTACTGTTTTTTTCGCATATTGCATGATTATTCCGAAACATTTTGCTTTATAATACGCACGGGACCAAGCAGACCTGCCGGTTGCAAAGGATCGTCTTTCCGGTAATAATACCAGATAGTGAACGCTTTCCTTTCGGACGGACGGGCTTGATTTTTGATAAACCAGTCGGGAAAAGCCTTCATTGCTCTTCCGGCGTCATCTCTGTCCGTACCCCACTCGAAATCGGCGGGATACTGTTCGTCGCCTATCAGGCGGTTTGCCCAGTTGTTGGTAACGTGTATGACAATTTTGTTGTTTCCTTTTTTAATATAGGGGGAAATATCGGTTTTGTAGGGCGGATTCCACAAAACGCCCGCGTTTTTTCCGTTGACTTCCAGTTCCGCAATATCGTTCAATGTTCCGGCATCCAGCAGAATCCTGACATTTTTACCCAAATCTTCACTCTCAAGGCTGAAGTTTGTTTCGTAACTTGCCGTACCGGCAAAATATTTAATTTCGTCGTCGTTATGCAGACTGAAATCAACCAGAGATTCAAAATCCCTTTTAAAGGGCTGCCCCAGTTTGGGTTGAAACGATACGTTCCACGAGCCGTCCAACTGTTTGAGGATTTTTTCGTCAAGCACTTTTACCGGCGGCAGTCTTAATTTTGCATAAGCACATTCCGCGTTTTTCGGGAAAACGACAAACACCGATTCATCTTTTTCCAGCTTCAAATCTACAGCAATCGAACCGTTTGCCTCTCTCCATTCGTTGGTTTGCCGGATTGTTCCGCGATAGGCATCCCACAGTTCGGGCGTTTTTTCCCTGACGGGAAACTCGAAAGTTCTTGACAGAGCGGAATCGCCGAGGTTGGTAATGAAAAATATATCGGCGTCGTTGGTCGTCCGGTGCAGGACACCATTGTTTGTCGACACCAAAGTTCCCTGCTGCAACAGCATCTGGCAACGTGCAAGATAGGTGAAAAACGCTTTTCCCGGACGGAACCATGTCTGATGCCTGCCGAAATGCGTACCCCACCAGCCCATTCCCATGCCGGGCTGATATTTATCGTCAAAGGGCTGATGTACCCAGTGATGCAGAAAATACAGATTCACTCCGCCGGCATAACAACCGTCCGCCGGACGTTTCAGAAAAGCGGGGTCTTCGGTGTAGCGGCTGAGTTGCGGAGGTCCCGTAAACGCTTCCGCCGCGACAATTCTCTTGCCGAGTTTTGCGGATAACATCCCGAAATTGCCGGTATAGCCGTCGCCGCCCGTCCAGAACTCATTGATGGGCAAGTCTGCAATGGCAATACATTCATCGTTGTGATACTGATTGAACGGACCGTAATAAGGTTCCCAATACAGTTGCAATCCGTAGGAGTGAATCATTTCTGCGGCGGTTTTCCAGCTGTTATCCACAAAAAGCTGACTGATGACCTGCCTGTTGTCGGTCGAAAAACTCTCCGGTACAGTGCTTTGTTCCCGATGTGCATGTTGCAGGGCGATAAACGGGAGCGGGTCGTATCCTTTCATGCGGACAAACTCTTCCCTGAATCCGGGTGTCCAGTTCTGGTCGCCCGATTCGTAGCTGTCTATCCATATGTATTTGAAAGTGTTTCCGAAATATTGCCCGATGTGTTCTTTCAGAGGGTCGAGCAGTTGCTGCCAGTGATAGATATTGTCTTCCCTGCTCATTTTATCCACTTCCAGCGCTTTGCCTATGATATCGTCCGGAAGGGGGTGAGGATTAGCCATTGTCGGCGCATGACCGATGCGGGAAATAATCCAGTTACCTTTCGGCGCCTGCCAGCGCAGCAGACCGGTGGTATCCATATGTTCGGAAATGTCTATCACATCGGACGGTGCGGCGTCGTTTTTATCGGGGACAGCCACCACCGCCACATCCCTGTAATAGGTCGCCCGTTTGCCGTATTCGGGTGCATAGCCTTTGTACCGCGGCAGTTCGGGCTTTTGCAGCACGCTGTCGATAACCCTGTTTCCGGTTACCCGGATGTCGGAAAACACAAGTGTCTGCATACCGCGTTCTTCCGGTATCCATGGACCGCCTGTTGTGGCATAGCCGGGCGTTCCGTGAAGACCGATGGTCAGTCCCAGACGTTTGGCTTCGGCAAGTGTATGCCTGAAAGCATCCCAGTACGCTTCGCCGCGGAAGGTCTGTTCGGGCCAGGGATTGTTTTCTATCGGGGCATGCGTATTTTGCACCGACGAGGCAATGTTAAAAATGGTGGCGCCGCCGATACCCGCTTCTTTCATGGCTTCGAGATCTTTGGTAATCCCCTCTTTCCGGAAATTACTTCCCAGCCAGTGCCACCACACGTGCGGTCGATATTCAATCGGCGGAGATACGAATTGTTTTGCCAAAATCGCCAGCGGCGCTGTTCCGTCCGACGGGTCTTCCGGAACGGTTTTTCCACATGTAATGAACAGTAAACCTGTACTTACAACAATAAATGAGAATATTCGTTTCATAGAAAAATATGATATTTATATAAATAAAATAAAGTGCAAAGATAATAAAAAATTATAAACTATGAACTGTGAACTATAAACTATGAAGGATGAATATCTCGGCAATTATCGCGGCAGGGTGTCTGCCTGTATGTCCTCATTGAGGGTACCTGCCCCATACGGTCGCTGAGGTGTAGAGACGCGGCATGCCACGTCTCTACAATGTCGCGGCAGATTTTTCACAGGATTAACAGGGTTGGCAATCATACATGGATTCGCCGTGGAGACGGGAACATTGTTTTCGTCGCTTCGCGCCCATTTTCCATTTTCAATTAAAAAAAAGATGTATCTTTGCAAAAAAAATTAAATACGACATGCGTTTGAAAGAGACACAATATATTGAGCTAAAAGCATCGTGGAGAGACGAGTATCTGAAAACAATAGCCGCATTTGCCAATACTGACGGCGGCAAATTGTTTATTGGTTACGACGATACCGGCGCTGTTGTCGGCATTGATAAAAGCAAAAAAGCAAACAATATGACCTGGGATGAAGTGATTGTTCCGGATGTTTCGTTTGACGCGATAGACCGTGCCGCCGTACGGCTTTTCGTGCAGCGAGCCGTCGGTTATAACCGTTTGCCGGCGGATGTGGAAACTGAAGACATCCATCGCATGTTTCATCATCTCGAATTGACGAATGACGCCGGAGAGTTGACCCGCGCCGCGCTTTTGCTGTTCGGAAAGCAGCCTACGCGCTTTTTCAAGTCCGCCATATTCAAGATTGGACGGTTCGGACACGAAGACCCGACAAATTTGATTATCAACGATTTTGTGGAAGGCAATATTTTCCAGATGCCCGACAGGGTAATGGATCTGTTGAAATCCAAATACCTGCTTTCGCCTGTCGGTTACAGGGGTTTACAGCGCATCGAAACGCTTGAAATACCCGAAAAAGCCATGCGCGAAGCCATTTTAAACGCCATCATTCACCGTGATTATTCAAGTACGTCGTCTATTGAATTGCGGGTTTTCGACAAAAAGATTACCCTGTGGAACCACGGGGCAATTTCGGCTCCGCTAAGCATTGACACGCTTAAAGAAGTTCACGGTTCCTATCCCCGCAATTCGCTTATCGCCAAAATGTTTTATCGAGCAGGCTATATCGAAGCGTTCGGCAGGGGCATCATGACCATTATCAACGAAACCGTTAAGGGAGGACTTGAAGAACCGGTTTTCAAGGATTTCTCGCAAGGGGTACAGTTGACTTTCCTGCGTCCTCAACCGGATAAAACGGATGAAACAGTTCCGTTGGATGTCCGGCAGCAAAAAGCAGTGGACTATGTTCGAGAACATGGAAGCATCAATAATGCCACATATCAGGAGATAACCGGTTGCACAAGAAAAACAGCGACAAGAGATCTGAAAAACCTTGTTGATTCCGGATTGCTTATCGCGAATAAATCCGGTAGATATACATTTTATACCGCTTTTACAGAGGGAGACAAAGATGATGCGGTATAAACATTCTATGACATTCTATGGGACATACATGGGTACTACGTGGGTAATATAGGGATACTATAGGTGTAATACAGGGGTAATACAGGGGGACATTCGGTGTCCCGAACATTGATTTATTTGATTTAATAAAATGAAAAGAAAAATGAAAATTGTAATAATTGCTATTTTAGCAATTATTGGAGTAGTAGTGAACAAGAGTAGCTACGCTCAACAAACTCTTATCCCCCTTCCTATTGTGGATGGAAAAGGATTGATTGTTGAAGCAGGAGTGTATGAACCACCTTCATCTTGGTGGATGGCGTCTTCGAACCCATTAGGTGTAAAAGTTGTAAAAGTCGACTTGGCTAAATTGTCAGTTCCATCATCTGCATCTCTTCAGATAGGGGGTGAAAATACAACCTATACGTATCCCACAGGATATCCTGGAACAGGTGGATTGGATGTTCCTGGCTATCCATACAACATTTACCCAAGTGGAGGAGGACTATATATGATACAAGTGAACTTCATCGCTACCCTAGAAATCCGAGAGTATAACGGAACTTGGGGAGCGTGGCGTTTCGTCCAGAAAGGTGAGACGATCACTCTGGACCCTGGAGTAAGTCAAGTGGAAGTGAGATTGCCGGAGTTCTTTACGTACTCTGGTAGTAATGCTGGGTCCAATATCTTCTATCGGAACAGTAGCCCCATAGGGAACAATCAGGCGTTGTATACAGTATCACAAAGTGCTGGATATATGTTCAGAATGAGTGATGGTTATGGAGACAATCCCGTCGACACTGTGCAGTTCACTTTGAACTTCACGGCAGCCCCGACGCAGTACACTATCGCCCTGTCGTCCAGCCCCAGCAATGGAGGTACGACAAGCGGAGGTGGTACGTTCAATGCCGGAACCACGCAAACCGTGGTGGCAACACCAGTGTCTGGCTACCAGTTCGGAGACTGGAAGGAGAATGGCAATGAAGTTTCCACAGATGCTTCTTATTCATTTACCTTGAATAGTAATAGAAGTTTAGTGGCAAACTTCGAACCGATACAGTACACCATCACAGCGACAGCAGGAGCCAACGGCTCCATATCGCCCAATGGTAGTGTATCTGTAAATCATGGAGCAAACCAGACGTTTACGTTCAACCCAACTAGTGGCTATCAAATAGACGCAGTAGAGATTGACGGAAATGTAGTCAATGTGAGTGGAAATACCTACACGTTTACAAATGTGCAGGCTAATCATTCAATTGAGGTGAGCTTTAAAGTAATCCCCCCGACGCAATTCACCATCACAGCAACCGCAGGAGCGAATGGAAACATCTCACCCAGCGGAAATGTGCAAGTGAATGCAGGAGCTAACCAGACGTTTACGTTTACCCCAGCTAGCGGCTATCAAATAGACGCAGTAAAGGTTGACGGAAATGTAGTCAATGTCAGTGGCAATACCTACACGTTTACCAACGTGCAGGCTAATCACAGCATTGAGGTGAGCTTTAAAGTAGTATCATCGACGCAATTCACCATCACAGCAACCGCAGGAGCGAATGGAAACATCTCACCCAGCGGAAATGTGCAAGTGAATGCAGGAGCAAACCAGACGTTTACGTTCAACCCAGCAACTGGCTATCAAATAGACGCAGTAAAAGTTGACGGAAATGTAGTCAATGTGAGTGGAAACTCTTACACGTTTACCAACGTGCAGGCCAATCACAGCATTGAGGTGAGCTTCTCAGCAGTATCATCGACGCAATTCACTATCACAGCAACCGCAGGAGCGAATGGAAACATCTCGCCTAGCGGAAATGTGCAAGTGAATGCGGGAGCAAACCAGACGTTTACGTTCAACCCAACTAATGGCTATCAAATAGACCAAGTAAAGGTGGACGGAAATGTAGTCAATGTTAGTGGAAACTCTTACACGTTTACCAACGTGCAAGGAAACCACAACATTGAGGTGAGCTTCTCAGTGGTATCATCGACGCAATTCACTTTCACAGCAACCGCAGGAACGAATGGAAACATCTC
>JAISSE010000211.1 GCA_031273285.1 Prevotellaceae bacterium | reverse complement strand
GTTCATAGTTAAAAAACTCTCAACTATTTTCGTATATAAAAGACCAGTATCAGTCCGTAGATTTCCAGACGTCCGGTTATCATCAGTATCGTCATCAGGATTTTGCCGGCAGGAAGCATCCGGTGGTAGTTGCTTAGCGAGCTGAAATCGTCGAATCCCGCGCCGACGTTGGTCTGCGCCGCCAGAGCCGCCGAAAACGATGTCAGCAAGTCGTATCCCATTGCCGTCAGGATGACTGTGGCAATGAACAGTATGAACAGGAAAAGAAGTATGAAAAGCATTACCGAACTGATAATATCTTCATCGACAGTGTTTTTTCCGACCTTTACCGGTATGATTGCCTTGGGATGCTGCTGTCGCTTGATTTGAACTTTAAGAGTTTTGAAAAAGATATAAATCCTGTCGACCTTTATCCCTCCGGTCGTCGAACCGGCACAGCCGCTCTGGATAGTAAAAAACACGATGACAATAAACGAAAATGCCGGTAAAAGCGCGGAATCTATCGAAGCATATCCGGTTGTGGTGGTGTACGAAACAACCTGAAAAGCGCCGTGCAGCAACGCATCTCCAAAATTGTCGAATACGCCCGACAGCCGCAGGTTCAGACTTGTCAAAACTATCCCGATGCCGACCGAAAGGAAAAAATAGCGGATGACGGGCGACGCGAACAGTTTGCCGGATTTCCCGCTTATCGCGGAGTACAGCACTCCGAAATGTATCGAGGATGTGAGCATGAATATTATGGTGATAATGTATATCCACGGGTTGCCGAACGCCGCCAGACTTGTATTTTTTGTCGAAAATCCGCCTGTGGCAACCGTCGAAAACGAATGATTCAGAGCGTCGAACCAGTCCATTCCGGCAATTCGGTACATCAGAAAACAGAGCAAAGTCGCCCCAAGATACACCGACAGGATTATGGACACGGTCTCCTGGGTCTTGTAAATGAAATTTTCCTTTGCCAGAGAAGAAATCTCCGCCTGCGACAGTCGCGTTTTGTTCATTCGCATCGCCGGAGCAAGCAGCATGGCAAACAGAACAACGCCCACGCCTCCCATCCAGTGGGTGCACGAGCGGAAAAACAGAATGCTGCGCGGCAGGTCTTCGGGCGAATTTAAAATCGTCGCTCCCGTCGTTGTATAGCCCGATACGCTTTCGAACCACGCATTTACTATCGAAAATTCCCCTCCCCACATCAGATACGGCAAAACGCCGAACAGGCATACGGTTGCCCACGAAACAATCAGAATCCCGTAGATTTCGCGTATGTTGATATACGAGTCGTGAGGGATGAATATCAGCGGGAAAACGCCGACCATCACCGAAATGAAAAAACTGAGGAAAAAGGCGAAATATGCATTGTCGCCTTCGCTGCAAAGGGAAATAACCATTGCCAGCAGCATGAAGACCGAGTTTATCAACAGAATGAATCCGCCATATCGAAGAATTACGCTTAATCGCACGGCATTTCGATTTATTTGTTAAAATTAAAAACCCCCGCGGATTCTTTCTGTTTCGTATGCGAAATAAGCGATTTTATCTCTCTGTTCAAATCGTTTATTTCGTCCCGGGTGTCGATTTTCACATTGTAGGGCTGCCTGTTTTCGGAATATTCTTCAATACCTTTGATGATTTTCAGTATCGGGGTGATAAAGTAGAAGTTGATGAAATAATTGAAAAGTATGATGAGGAACAGACCGACGGCAACGGCGACGATCAGGGGAATCACCAGCCGGTAGAAATTTGCCTCCAGCGCGGTGGAATTTCCGGAAATGGTGTTCTGCTTCAGTGTTCCCAGCTCGCCCGTCGCCTTGGTGAACGATTCGTAAACAGGGCGATAAAGGGTGTTGAACCATTCGTTGCGTTCTTTTGCACTGTTCGACAAAAACAGGGAATCGAGCAGCGCCGTATGATGTTTGAACAATTGATACCGGACATATAAAGTGTCGAACATCGTCTTTTCTTCCGGGACGGTGATATTCTGCAAAATAAAATCGAGACAGTTCGCATATACGGTGTCGTTAAGAATGATTCGCGCGTCTTCGCCCTGCGCGTTTTCGTGCATTATGTCAAGGATTTTCCATGTCTGCTTTTTAGCCTCGTCGAACATCCGTCCGGAGGCTTCGATACTGCGGATATTGTTGGTATTCATCTCGGCTACGGTCTTTTCTATCCGTACCAGCTGAAACAGACTTATCATCCCCGATGTGAACAGAATCAAGCCTATAATAACAAAACCCAAAAATATTTTTTTCCTGATACCCATCAAAACATGCAATAAATTTCGTGGCGCAAAGATAATAATTTTATTTTGGTTACATCTCGAAAGTAATTTAACACGCGGATAACACGGATTTTAAAACAACCCTGCGCATGATTGAAAATCCGTTAATCACGGTTCGGACAGGATTGTCAGCCATGCGTGGATTCGCCGTGGAGACGCGGCGCGCCACGTCTCCACGGCGAATTTTTAGTACATGACAAAAAAGATTTTAGGGAACTCCTAAAAACTGCTTTTTCGGCGTTCGACTTCAATTTTTAAATCCTCATTTACAATTAGTAAACTCCGGTTTAAAAATCTTGTCTGCCTTGAAAAATCGAGTTTTTA
>JAISSE010000168.1 GCA_031273285.1 Prevotellaceae bacterium | reverse complement strand
CCGATTCCGATTAGCGGAGACTGCGCTATTCAGAATCACTCCCGATTCCGATTAGCGGAGACTGCGCTATTCAAAAATCACTCCCGATTCCGATTAGCGGAGACTGCGCTATTCAGAATCACTCCCGATTCCGATTAGCGGAGACTGCGCTATTCAGAATCACTCCCGATTCCGATTAGCGGAGACTGCGCTATTCAAAAATCACTCCCGATTCCGATTAGCGGAGACTGCGCTATTCAGAACCCCCGCTGGCGCGGGTTTGTAACCCGTGCCACCACCTTAAAGACCTTAAGAATCTTAAGAATCTTAAGAACCTTAAAGACCTCCCCCCTTAAAGACCTCCCCCCTTAGACCTCCCCCCTTCCCCGTTCAGATTTTTGTTTTTGAAATTAAATTGTAATTTTGCTCCATATTTACATGTAAAAAAATGATATACGGGAATAGAAATAATTATAGAAAGATATATACTAAAGCGATAGTTTGCATACTTTTACTGTTCATGTCAAACATGTCGGCGGGGCAGCGAAATCCGAAGTACGAAAACGTTGTAAAACGAGCCTCGGAGCTAAGTCCCGAAGAAGCCTTCGGACTGTATTCCGATTTTCTTAGCCTCAATCCCGCCATAGAAAGGTCGAATCCCTATTTTCAACCGGCGGAACTCGCCTCTGCGATGATGAAAAAACTTGACCCGATGACCAATTACAGGGAAATAAAAAAAATATACACGGAATCCGGCAGGTATTATTCCCTTTGCACGAAGTATCTCTCGGATAACGACGTTCGCAAAGACCAGGCGCTGTACTCCGCCGTTCATTCTTCACAAAAACGGCTGACGGCAAATGACGTCGCAGGATATATCAGAATAAAACAGTATAACGATTCGCTGTTCTTTAACGAAATAACCTCCGTGTTTGAAACCTTCAGCGCCATGATTGCCTCTTATTATCACTGCATGGACGCCTATAAAAAAATAGCGCAAACCAACCGGAATCTCAACGATATTTACATCAACTGGGATGATAACAAAGCCCTGCTGAATTTCATACTGCATAATTTCGATTCGGTTGTCCATTTCAAAGCCGCCCTGTCGGACAAAACGATGAACATGAACTTTGTGTTTAACACAATTAATACCTTTAAAATAGACGGATTTACCCCAAGCCGTTTCCAAAATACCGTCGAACTGTGGGACTATAAATCGTGGGCAGTTCGGCAGATAGTATTTTACGAGGAAACACTGCTCCCCGTAATCAACAATGCCGCAGATGTGGAAAACAGTCTTAATCTGCATATCGACAATATTAACAAATCACGAAAACCCGCTCCCGACAAGGTTCACATTAAGGATAAACTGACGGAACAGCTGAAAAAAATGCAGGACATCACACCTCTGTATTCAAAAATAGAATACAAAAAAAGAATCATAGATTTCCTGAATCTGGCTTACGACGAAAGAAATGTCCCGGCAACGGACGCATATTCCGTCAACGACCAGTCGGCTTATATATATTCGCTTATGGAATCGCATAACAGGGTCGCCGGCATGGCAAAGGAAATGGCGACAAACTATCCGTCGATAAAAAAAGACGCCCAGGAAACGGAACTGATCGCGCACCTCTACAGTCGAAGCATCGACAACTATAAACAGTACATTATTAACGCCGAAAACTCGCTCCGAAGCAATAACCATATTAATTATAACAAGACAAAAATTCCGAAATACAAAAGTTCGGGCTTCTACCGACCGACTAATGCAGGATATATTGTGAAAAATATTATCAAAAACGACGCGGGAAACCTCATCCTGTCGGGAGCTTCGGTAAACGCCCAGGGATTTGCCGTCGCCTTCACCGCCTTCAGCGCCGACACCCAGAATATCAGCTGGCTCAGAACCGTCGATCTGTCAAAACTGATTTACGACGATTGTACCGTGGCGGTCGGCAACATGCCTTCGGGGGTGATTAGCCTCGTTTGCTCAAAAAACGTTTCCGACCCCCTGCTCACAACTCACACAGTGGTGAAATACGACATGAAAGGAAACGAAAAACAGAAAATTACTCTCGCCAACAAAAATCTCCCCTTAGGACGGTTTATGTTTTATGACGAAATCAGCGAATCCACCCTGCTCGCATTTTACGGAGATACGGAAAACTGGTATCAGGATACGGCAAAATTAATCCTGCAGCACATCTCCAAAGACGGCAATCTCATCTTCAACTCGGAAATACGCCTGAACGGCGAACTGATCAATCTCTTCCCCGCCGGCAACGGACAGTTTATCCTGTTCGGCAACTACATAAGCCTCGACACTGCAAAAGGAAACGCTACCGCCTCTCCCGGAATATTCTCCATGATGATAGACAAAACAGGCAAAACAGTGAAAACCTCGCTGTATCCTTCCAATAAACCGAGATACGGAATACATGTCAGCAGAGTGTCGCCGGATGCGTTTCTGATTGCAGGCACAGGCGGCAGCGCACCCCAAAACCCCGCAGCGCCCCTCCCCTCCGACGGAGAACCGGTACTTATCCTCACAAACAGCGAAGGAGACTTTTTAATGAATTATGAATTATTGTCATCGAATTAAATCGACTTAAGTCGATGACAAACATCCCCCCCCTTCCCCCGCACAAGCGAAAAGCACAGTGCGGGGGTACGACGATGGGATTTTTGCTGTACCCCCTTAAAAACGCCCGATATATCAAAAATATAAATCATTTATTTTCATTTTACCCTTAAATTATGCACACCGCTTCATTTTTTTTTGCAGGATGACTTACAGGTTTTTAACAAATCAAAAAACAGGGGAAGTACTGATGGAATGTTTTTAAATATCAAATAATCTTAAATTTATGACAGATGTTTTTGAACATTCAAAACATGTTATACAAAACCGTCGATATGCAAAACGCAATAAAAATCAAAAAAATATCTGTAACCGTTGTATATTCAATATATAAATTATACATTTGCGTGAAATTTTAATTAACACTACTGAATGAACAGAATAGTAATCCTTGGCGGCGGAGAAAGTGGAACAGGCTCCGCAATATTAGCCCGACAAAAAGGGTTCGATGTTTTTTTATCCGACAATGGCGTCCTCTCCCCGGAACACAGGTTTCTTCTGCTGAAATACAATATCCCCTTTGAAGAACGGGGACATACGCATGAATTGATACTTAATGCAAACGAAATCATAAAAAGTCCGGGAGTTCCCGAAGTCGCCCCGATAATGCGGGAAATTCGCTCGGAAGAAATTCCGGTTATTTCCGAAATCGAATTTACAGGACGGTACTGTAATGCAAAAAAAATCTGCATCACGGGAAGCAACGGAAAAACAACAACAACCTCCCTCATATATTTCCTTCTGAAAAATGCCGGACTTAATGTCGGATTAGCCGGTAACATCGGAAAAAGTTACGCCTATCAGGTCGCAACAGAAAAATTCGATTATTATGTTTTGGAATTAAGCAGCTTCCAGCTGGACGGAATGTATGATTTCAAAGCCGACATCGCAGTGCTGCTTAACATAACACCCGATCATCTCGACAGATATAACAACAGCTTTCAGAATTATATAAATTCAAAATTCAGAATAACGCAGAACATGCACAAGGAGGACTGCTTCATTTTTTGTTCCGACGACGAAATCACTATGGGCAACCTGAAAAAAATAATCCTTAAGGCTAAAATGCTGCCCATCTCTCAAACAGAGATTCTTAACAACAACGGAGTGTATGTTATAAACAATAAGTTTGTGGCAAATTATAATAATTCCGAATTTGAAATGCTGATAAACGACCTCTCCCTCAACGGACGCCACAATGTGTATAATTCCATGGCGGCAGCAATAACGGGAAAAATACTTGACATACATAATTCCGTTATCCGTAACAGTCTGATGGGATTCAAAGGCGTGGAACACCGGCTGGAAAAAGTGACAAAAATCCGGGATATTGAGTTTATCAACGATTCCAAAGCCACAAACGTCAATTCGGCATGGTACGCACTGGAAAGTATGCACGGCAGAACCATCTGGATCGTGGGAGGAACAGACAAGGGTAATGATTATTCCTCACTTTTTGACCTTGTGAAAAAGAAAGTTAAAGCCATTGTTTGTCTTGGAATAGATAACAGAAAAATAATCGAAAACTTCCGGCAGCTTGTGCCTGTAATCGTAGAAACCCGCTCGGCAAAAGACGCCGTTGAGAAATCTTTTGAAATGGGAGAACCGGGAGATACCGTACTCTTGTCGCCCGCCTGCGCAAGTTTCGATTTGTTCGAAAATTACGAAGACCGCGGTAAACAATTCAAGGAAGCCGTTAAACAATTGGAAGTCGCCTGAAAATCCGGTCAACGAATTGTTCTTCTGTCACCGAATTAAAATCCTGCGGATTTCTTTTTTTATCCACGAATTACACGAATTGCACGAATGTTTAACTCTGTAGAATTTTTACGAATTACACGAATTTAAATCCTGCGGATTTCTTTTACTTATCCACGAATTACACGAATTGCACGAATGTTTAACTCTGTAGAATTTTTACGAATTGCACGAATTAAAATCCTGCGGATTTCTTTTACTTATCCACGAATTACACGAATTGCACGAATGTTTAACTCTGTAGAATTTTTACGAATTACACGAATTAAAATCCTGCGGATTTTTGCTAAATCTTATTTTGAGGCGCTATGGAGGCAGGCTACGTTCCATTCGTTCGGCGTAGCCGTCATTGGTAGGGTTAATATT
>JAISSE010000046.1 GCA_031273285.1 Prevotellaceae bacterium | reverse complement strand
GCCGACAGTCAGTCCGTAGTCCAAGCCCGAATTATTCGAATTTTTGGTAACTCCTTTATTATAAAGATTAAAATTATAGTTATATCCCGATGTAAGCCTCAGATACGGATAGCTGTTCGAACGTATGATTTTGAGGTCGTATTCCGATATATTCACCTGTTTAGCAGCAATTTGCAGCTGCGTGTTCTCATTGATGGTTTCCTCAAGAAGTCCGGAATAAATAAGTTCGGGAAGCAGATAAATGGACGAATCGAGTACAATCCGCGAGCGATCGAGTTCACCCATAAGAGTTTTCAGCCTTATTTCAGAAGCAAGTATCTGCTGTTTCTGTCGAACCAGCGCCGAACTGTCGGAATTAAAATCTACCTGTGCCTGAAGCAGTTCCATTTTGGAACCGGAACCCAATTCGTAATTTATTCCGACAATGCGCACACGCTCCTTTGATGTGCTGAGAATAAATTCGAGATTGTTCCTATGTCGTTCCTGTTGAATGAGATAATAATATTCTGCCGCCACATTTGCAATCAGGTTTTCTATCTCGAACCGCGTATTTAAATCGCTGATTTCCTTTAATTCCCGCAATTGAGCATATTTGGCTTGAGCCTTATGCCCCGCAAAAATATCCCACGAAGCGTTTACTCCCGTCGAACCGGAATTAGTGAGTTGACCGTTTGTTTGTGTATTATTATCGGAAAAGTCTGTCGAGCTGTTGTTTCTGACAGAACCGGAATATCTTGCCGATGCGTCCACCGCGGGCAAAAAACCGGCGTTACCCTTTGTGTAATTGTTAGTTGCAATCTCGTTTTCGTTTTTGACAATCTGCAATGCATAATTATTTTCCAGAGCAGTTTTCAGACATTCACTCAGAGAAACCATACTCTGAGCATGTAAGGCGCTTAAATTCAAGATACAAACTGCAACGCAACTTATAAACGGTTTGAAGAATTTTTCTATTGTCATCATATCGAATTTATATCATCAACTTAATAAAACACAGGCACTTTAATCGTCATTTCTTTTAGTGATTTTTTCGGTACGTGTCGAGATGTAGGAATAAATCGCCGGAACAACAAAGAGCGTCATAAATGTTGCAACAAACATACCTCCGGCAACTGAAATACCCATGGCAATACGGCTTTTTGCTCCTTCGCCCGTCGCCATCGCCAGGGGAAGAATACCCAGAATTGTGGATGCGCTTGTCATCAGAATGGGGCGTAAACGCTGAACGGCAGCTTCTTTGATAGCGGAAAACTTGTCATATCCTTTTTCCTTAAACTGATTGGCAAATTCCACAATCAAAATACCGTTTTTTGTAACAAGCCCGATAAGCATTATTACGCCTATCTGACTGAAAATGTTCATTGTCTGTCCGAAATACCACATGAAAAACAATGCGCCAAGCAATGCCAGGGGTACTGTTATCATAATGATAAAGGGGTCTTTAAAACTCTCGAACTGGGCTGCCAGCACGAGGAATATCAGGATTAGCGCCAGTCCGAAAGCAAACATCAGACTTGAAGCGCTTTCGCGAAAATCGCGCGATTCGCCCGACAGGGCGGTTCTGAAAGTGTCGTCCAAAGTCTCTTTTGCGATTTTGTCCATTTCCTCAAGACCTTCGCCGATTGTATGTCCCGGCTGCAGGTTGGCGCTTATGGTTGCAGCCACAAAACGGTTGTATCGATAAAGTGTCGGCGGAGCGGATGTTTCGTGAAATGTCGTAAAATTAGCCATTTGTATCATCTGCCCGTTGTTGTTTTTCACATACAGCGAACGTATGTCGCTCGGTGCATTTCTGTTGTTGCGACGCAGTTTTCCAACTATCTGATATTGTTTCCCGTTACGGTAAAAATATCCCATACGCTGACCGCTCAAAGCAAGCTGGAATGTCAAGCCTATATCCCGCGTACTGATACCCAGCTGAGTAGCCTTGTCCCGATTTATTTCCACCTGCAGTTCCGGCTTGTTAAATTTCAAATCCACATCCGATTGCATGAGGATGGGACTTTGCGAAACTTTGTACATGAAATCGGGCAGGACATCTTTCAGTTTATCCAGATTTGAAGCCTGAAGCACATATTGCACAGGCATTCCGCCACGCTGGCTGCCGAATGTGGATTGCTGTGTAACAAAGGTTCTTACTCTGCTTTTCGACCCGACAATCTGTGATACCTGAGTTGCTATTTCGCCCTGCGAACGTGTACGTTCCCTCATGCCCGGCAAAATAATGTTTGAGAATCCGTTGCTTCCCGACATGCGAATCATAATGGAAATATCTTCAGGTATGGAATCCACGAGTTCTTCGGATAAACCGCTGATAAATTCGTTTACATAATCATAAGTCGCTCCCTGCTGAGCTATCATGTTCATATTCAGCCTTGAGCGGTCTTCAAGCGGAGCAAGTTCCGACGGTATTGATGTGAACAACAGATAGATAAATCCGAATGAGGCAAGGATTATAATCCAAACCGCCCATCTTACACGCAGAAACGCCTCTAAAATACGCATGTATATGTTATTCAACCCGACAAAGAAAGGCTCGGTGAAGCGGTAGAACCAATTCTCTTTTTCCTTCTTTTTCAGTAATTTGGTGGACAGCATGGGGGTAAGCGTCAATGCGACAAAAGCGGATATAACCACAGCGACAGCCAAAACGAGGCTAAATTCCCTGAACAGTTTGCCGGTCATTCCCTCCATGAAAACTATCGGAAGAAACACCGAAACCAATGTTATAGTGGTGGAAATGATTGCGAAATACAATTCGTTGGCTCCTTTTATTCCCGCTTCCTTCGGTGTCATTCCCTGTTCGATTTTTACGAAAATATTTTCGACGACGACAATGGCGTCATCGACTACCAGCCCGACAGACAGTACGATAGCAAGCAGGGTGAGTACATTTATCGAGAATCCCAGCAGGTACATAAAGAAAAACGTTCCCACAAGAGAAACGGGGATTGCAAGCAGTGGAATTACAGTGGTTCGTATATTCCTTAAAAACAGAAATATAATGACAATCACTATAATCAGGGCTTCGTATATTGTTGATTGTACTTCGCTTACCGAAGCTCTCACAAACTGGGTGTTGTCAAACAGAATAGTTACCTGAATATCCTGTGGAATATCTTTTTGTATTTCTTTCAGACGTCTGTACGCTTCATCGGCTATTTCGATCTGATTTGCGCCCGGTTGTGCTACAATGACATTCGATACTGCCGGTATGCCGTTTATTTTCATGTAGTTATACTCGTTTTCGGGATGCAGTTCGGCATATCCTATATCTCTGAAACGTATTGTTTGTGTGCCGTTGACCTTGATGATGACATTGTTAAATTCTTCGGGAGTTTTCATCAGTCCTAAAGTACGGATACTAAGCTCGATAGTATTCCCTTCGACCGCTCCCGAAGGTAACTCCACATTTTCGCGTGTAATAGCCTGCTGCACATCGTTTGGGGTTATTCCGGCAGCGCCCATTTTCTCGGAATCCAGCCACAGACGCATGGAATAACGCTGTTGTCCCCAGATGTTTACGCTACTGACATTGGCAATGGTCTGGAGACGTTCTTTGAATGTCAGTTCGGCGATATCCGAAATGTCCATCAAAGAACGGGAAGGGCTTTGTATAGCTATTGACATTATGGGAGTTGCGTCGGCGTCGTTCTTTGAAACGACAGGCGGGTCAACATCTCTCGGCAGAAAGCGCGTTGCCTGCGACACTTTGTCTCTCACGTCGTTAGCCGCCGTTTCCATATCTATGTTCAATTCAAACTCTATAGTCAGACGGCTTTGTCCCTGACTGCTTTGGCTGGTTAAGGTTCTGATTCCCTGTATTCCGTTAATTTGTTGTTCGAGAGGCTCTGTAATCTGGCTTTCAATGACATCGGCATTAGCTCCCGGATATGAGGTCTGTACGGATATTATCGGACGGTCGACACTGGGATATTCTCTTACGCCCAGATAGGAAATGCCGATCAGTCCGAAAATCATGATAACCAGATTCAATACTGTAGCAAGTACGGGTCTGTTTATTGAAGTTGTCGGTAAACTTGCCATTATCTTACACTGTTTATCTGTAAATCAATGCCGTCTCTTAACTGCAAAATTCCGGTAGTTACCACCGTATCTCCGACATTAAGCCCTCTCAACACCTGAACGTATGATTCTGTCCGCACTCCCGGCTCAACCTGCGTTTTCTCCGCCTTATTGTTAGTAACCTTATATACAACATGTTCGCCCAAATCCGGAATCACACTTTCCGAAGGAACGGATATTCCGTTTTTGTCGTAGTTTAATTGGAGAACCACCGAGGCAAAACGTCCCGGAGGAATTTTGCGATCAACATTCGGATAATATGCTCTGACAGTGAATGAAAGAGTTGATACATCGATTTTTGATTCGGTAGCGTATACTTCGGCGCGATATTGCAGTGTGTCGCCGTCAATATTGAACACTATGGAAGTACCGACTTTCACCATGTTGATATATGCTTCGGGAATAGACAGTTCCAGCTTCAACGGCGAAACTTTCGTCAGTTTTGCAACTATAACGGCAGGATTTGCGTAGGCGCCCTCGCTCACTTGCCTCAATCCGATGAATCCATCGAACGGAGAACGCAGTTCCGTTTCTCTTATCTGAGCCTTAATCAACTCTATATCAGCGAGTGTTGCCTCAACCAAAGTGCTTGATTCGTCGTAAGCTTCCTGACTTATGGCATCTTTTTCCAACAGCAATTTTTGACGAAATTCCTTGCTGTTGTATAATGCCAATTGTGCCTGAAGTTTTTTCAACTGCGCCTGCAATCTTGCATCGTTTACCTTTGCAAGCAGCTGGTCTTTTTGTACATAACTGCCTTCTTCGAACATTATTTCGGTTATTCTTCCCGATGCTTCAAAACATAAATCAACTTCTTCCGAGGGAAGGAAAAAACTGTTTACCGGATATATGTCGGTAACCCCGTGTGATTTAATTACATATGCATCAACAGGCAATGTGCGGCGACCTGTATTAGAAGTGTTTGGCTGTGAGGCTTTTACTTCCCGACCATTTTTTTCCGATTTGGGGTACATGATGTATGCGACCCCTCCCATAATCACAGCTAAAACGCATATTATCACAGTTTTCCTCTTCATTTCCTTATCAATTATTCAATTTACAAATTTTGTTAAATGCACAGCTCACACATGTCCGGCTATATTCCGTCTGTATAAACGGAAGATTAAAATCAAATAATCCCCGCAAATTTTGTGCCAAATATTCTTCAAAATCGTTCTTATACAGACTGAAATTTGTTACTGTTTTGGAACCGCTGTCGTTTTCCGGATTTTCATCTATCAGATAATAGTTGAAACGGGAAGAATAACAGTCTCTTACAAAATACAGTGCGGGGATTATGTTTTCCGAAGGCTTTTTATATTCCTGATACATGAATGAATACATAAAAGTTTGAAAGGCTTCTTTGTTTACTTTTTCGGGATTGGAATCGAACAGTGAAGCTACCGAATTGAATTTCATTCGTTTGTCGGTGCCTCTCCCCGCACCGGTCTTGTAATCAACTATTCGTATGTTATCTCCCTGTTTATCAATACGGTCAATTATTCCGGACAGCCCAACGTTCAGATTTCCGATGTTAATGTTTATTCCGACTTTTTTTTCAAAACCCAAAGGTATGAAGCCGGAATTATCTCTGTCGTATTTCAAAATTCCTTTTATATATTTCCCGATTACATCACGTACAATCAGCAATTTACCGTTTTCATTGAAATCATTCGGCAGGGAATCTTTCCTGTAAAACTCCATGGCAAAACACTTATCTATCAGCGATTCGATCTGTTTGGTATCACGACAAATCAATTCCATATTCCGTGCCGTAACTTTTTTGTGTTTCATCGGGAGATATAATTTTTCCATAACTTTATGGATAATATTTCCTAACAGATTCAACGGCAACTCGTCAACCACCGATTCATCGGCTTCCAGTTTGACTATTTTTGAAAAATAGAACTTCAGAGGGCAGCTGATATAGGAACTTAACGCGCTTGGTGATAATGTTTTTTGAGGATTATCGCCCGTATATTTCAGCAAAAGTTGTATTACCGCATCATCTTTTTCTACTTTTATTCTTTCGCTTTTCCCGAAACTGATATCGAATGTTACCGGATATTCCCTGATATTCAGCGTGGTTTCAAATTTAAGCTGGTACAGATAGCGGCTCATTTCGCCTGTACGCCTGTCGTCGGTTTTCGACGAATAAAGCAAACGGATGTTTTTTGCCCTCTGAATCAGGCGATAAAAATTGTATGCCGAGATTGCTTCCAAATGTTCTCGACAGGGTAATCCATATCCTTTACGCAGATTATAAGGGATATACGACAAACTGTTTACTTCCTGCGGCAGCCGTCCTTCGTTAACCGACAGCAGAATAAGGTTGTCGAAATCCAATGCTCTGGTTTCCTGAATGTTCATTATCTGTAATCCTTTCATCGGTTCGCCTGTGAAAGGTATTTTCAACCCTCTGAAAATATCGCGTATTAAATTAAGAAACACAGATTTACCTATTTCGAGATTTATTTCCTCAATAGATTTTTTCAGCTTGTTCAGCGATTTTGTTATATAATATATGTATTCTCTGCGCAGCGAGATTTGTTCCGGCTCGCAAACCGGAACCGCAGCTATATCGGAGAATATATCTATCAAATAATCAGTTAATTCACTGTATGATGAAAGCGGAACGAATATTTTTTTCAGAAAAGAATCGCTTTCGAATAAAAGATTATCCACATATATTCTGTTGTTATTGATGATGTTATCAATGATTTCCTTTGTTTTTTCTCCGCAGGCTTCATTTATATAACTGTGTCGGAGTATGGCAAGTACATCTTTGTGATAAAATCCGGAATTTTTTTCTCCGCAGGAATTCTGCAAACGTATAAGTAGCTCTGCTAAAGTGAATACCGGTGTTTGCAGCAAAGGATAACCCAATGTGATATTTATATCGGTACATTTGTCGGGCAAGGAATGCAGAACCGGAATCAAAATGGTCTCATCCGTAAGAACAATAGCCGTTTTTCTGTTGAAACCGGCGCCCATACTTCTCAATATTTCGGGAATAGCCTTTGTCTGAAGCACATCCGAGGGCGAAGCAATTATATGCACATCTTTATCCGACGTAAATTCCGATTGAAGAACGAACGAGGAGGGCGCGGGAAACAATTCGATGTTTTTACGCAAAAACATGCCTGCTTCCTGTTTTTTATCTTTCATGTAATAGTCGTCGTAATCCCAGAAAAACAGCGCTTTGCCCGATTTTTTCAGATACGAAAACAGAACCGATTCGCACTCGCCAAGCGCGTTAAATCCGATAAAAACATATGTGCTTTTAATTTCCGGAATGGTTTCCTGCTGTATTTTTTCGACTATATCCCTGTATATCATGCCCGAATATGCCTGATTACGCTCTTTAAGAACAGATCTGAACTCGGTATATATCGGCAGCAGCACGTCCCAAATTTCGATGAATTTACTCTGTAGTCCGGTGTTGTTGTCAGGGTTGAAACTTGCCCAAAACTGCTGTATATATGATATTTGTTCGTCAGTCAGGAAAGAAAAATCACCTTCCAGTTTTTTCTGCGCTTTCAGATTTCGAAACAGCAGTTTGGCATCAACCAGATATTTGTCGATATCGTCAAAATCATTAAGTAAAGTTTCGCCCCAAAAATAAAACTTATCGAATGATTCTGCGCTGTGTATGTGTTTTTTATAGACTTGATAAAGAAGTGTCAGCAAAGAAAAACCGTCGATTTTTTTCAGCGTGGTGAATGAGGAAACGATTTCTTCGAGACTTGTGTAATCCGGCGACCAGATGGGTTTGTCGATAAGCGATGCAAGTTCTTCGGAAAAAAACAGTTGTGCCCTTCGCGAAGGAAAAACCAGGGTCAACGAAGATATTTTGTCCCCATAAGTGGAATACAAATTGTCCGCTACAGATTTTAAAAAGTTCATTTACAGCATATTTATTTCTATCGGTTTATATATTAAAGTACACAACAATACAAAAAAAGCGCTTACAAACTATTTCCGTAAGTGCTTTTTTGCCTGTCTGTTTTATTTGTGGGCCCAGCAGGGCATGATCCTGCGACCCCCTGATTATGAGTCAGGTGCTCTAACCAACTGAGCTATGGGCCCTCTCAAATCCGGCTGCAAAGGTAATTCTTTTCCTGAAATCCGCAAAATATTTTTTGCAGGCTCAAATTTTTTGGAACGGATGTGGTTCGGGTTCAATAATTCTTCTGCCGGAGGGAATACACTGTCATCAACAACACTGTGCTGTTCAGACTACCCCACTATCGGTAGAATGAAAATAAATGGTTAACTCTCCCACTTCCTCTTTTGTTAATTTGATCCTGTACTTTATCATAATACTATGATTTAGGGATACGGAATAAATAACTTAGTGATCTTTGTGAAACCTTAGTGATCTTTGTGTTTGAATTTTTAACACAAAGGGCGCAAAGAAAGGCACAAAGTTCACAAAGGGCAAATAACAGACTGTTATATGTTTTTTATTTCGCGTTCCTTAAAATTGCTGCAAAGACACAAAGTATTCACGACACATCAAAATTAACTTTACGCTACAAATATTTTTTCATCCACGAATTTCACGAATTTTATCCACGAAACGAAGTTCGACGTAGTCAATCGGTACGAATTTTTATCGAATTTCACGAATTAAAATCCTGTTAATCTTGTGAAAAAATCCTGAAAATCCGTCCAGTCTGCGTCATCCGCGTGCTTTCACATCACTAATCTCCAATCACTATTCCCGGGTGTACGATTCCGAAATAAACCAGTCCGAAAAGTCCTGCATTCCATCCCTGCAACTGAAACCCAAGATTTTCGCCGGTTAAACTGTTGATATGTTCGTTGGGCGACCAGTCTCCGGAAGCGACCAAATCGGCGTCGGCTACTTTTTTGACCAGCTCGATTGCTTCCTTAGTTTTGCCCATGCGTATTCGCGCCCAGCAATCCATAAAACTCAGCCAGGGCCATACGGCGCCGTTATGATAAGTCGCAGGTTTATAGCCGAAATCTTCGGGATAGTACGGGAACGTTTCGGCAATGCCATACGGAGTTAAACTTTTTGTATTTAAAGAATTGATGATTTTCCGGGCATTGTCTTCGGGAACGACGTCAAACAGGATGCCGATTGTCTGGTCTTGAAGCAGTTTGTCGTTAATCTGTCCGTCCTTCCATTTTTGACAGTAATAATTTCCGTTCCACAGTCCCCCATTCTTTGTCGATTTGTTGATGAAAGCATGTCCCTTTTTATAAGCCGCCTCATACTTCGTAAAATTATCGGTATCACCGTATTCCTTGCACAGAAACATCATTTGTTTAAGTGCAGCCAGATATATCAGTCCCGAAAACGGAGAATATTTTCTGTTTTCCACGCCCAGCACGTCCTTCCAGTCACCCCAGAAAGAGACTTGAGCGGGTAATCCGTCGCCCGAAGCATCTCTTGAGATGAGCCAGTCCATGGCTTTGGTCAGCGCCGGTCGCCAGCCGACAAGACTCTCTTTGTCGTTGTAATATCGGTAAAACCGGGCTATGCGCAAAATGAAAAACGCATTAATATCCAGGTCGTCGTGCCGTTCTATCAGGGGCAAAATCGTTGTCGGTATTTTTCCCGACGCCTGCTGATGCGCGACACTTTCGTCGATCATCCTGCGTTCCGCATCCCTGAACAAAACCAGATGCAGCCACGAAGTCCAGTAGCTGTCGCGCTGATTCAGTTCGCAATACCCCATGGTAAGCACATTGTTGTCTTTGGTGCATTTCGTCAGAGATATTCCCGGAATCATATACCATCGGAGATATTTATCCAGCAGAGCATCACCGGTTTCAGGTATGGCATGGTCGAACAGCACGGTTTTCTCTTTTAAAACCGACCATGTTTTGTGCACATAATCGGTCATTTTTTCGATATTGTCGAATTGATTTGCGCTTATCCATTTATCGTCGTAAAAGGCGAAAAGAATGTGGAAAGTCTTCTGTTCTCCCGCCTTCAACGATACCGGCACGGTCATTTCGCCGTTTTTCCACTGCGTTTTGGAATCACAAGTCATTTGATAATACTCGTTTGCCACTCCCGAATATTTTGCGGTACCGCATATCCGCGCACTCTTTGTCAGGGCGGAATCGGGACGGATAACCAAATCGAAAGCCTCGTCCGCAGTTGCCGAACATGTCAGTTCCAGCAACAGTACGGGCAGCGACGATGTCGCGATATCATTAACAGCCAGCGGACAAAAAGTCTGCAAATCTATTTTTGAAGATATAATCGGAGAATCGCTGTACGAATTTTTGACGAAAGGAAAAGTTCGGTCAATATTTTTTTTGCGGAAATCCGAAAAAGGATGTTCGGCTGTTTTTGTTTTCAGGAATAATCCTATGCTGCCCTTGTCGGCAAGCCATTCGCCCAGCTGTCCCGGATTCCGAAGAATTTTCCCGTACAAATCGCCCGTTTCGGAGGCATTTACCGTTAATGCGAAGTTGGCGACCGGATAGCCGTCCGTTATGCGTTTACCCGCAACATCGTGTCCGCTCAATATCAGGAGCGACAGAAAAATGAATAATGTTCTTTTTATCATATCTTTATATTAATATCAGCAGTTAAAATTCTTCTGCAAATTTAGATAAAAAAAATTGATATTTGCAAATGCCGCACGATTAAAAATTTATTTTATTGTCAAAATCACCGCGCCCTTGGGCAGCGCATCCCCTTCTTTCGCCTCAAGATTTGTTATTTCACCGGCACAGGGAGCGAGAATGATATTCTGCATTTTCATTGCTTCGAATAGCAGCAGCACATCGCCTTCTTTCACCTTATCGCCGTTTCGCACATTAAGTTTAAGCACCGTGCCGGGGATTGTCGCCTTTATCTCGTTTGCCGCGGATGGAGTCCACCGTTTACGGTTCGTAAACTTTTTCGTAAACAGTGTTTTATACTCCGTTCCGTCTATATTTAATATTTTATATTCCATGCTGTTAATAATTTAAAACGGAGGTATTCCATGTTTCTTTTGAGGCGTTGCTGTTGTTTTACCCTTTGCCGTTTTCAGGGCATGCAACAGAAACTCACGGGTTTGTCCCGGAGTGATGACAGCGTCGATATAGCCTTTGCCGGCGGCGACAAACGGATTGGCGAACTTCTCCCTGTATTCGGCTACCTTTTGTTTCCGGACTTCCGCGGGGTTTTCGGCTTCGGCAATTTCTTTGCGGAATATGATATTGGCAGCTCCTTCGGGTCCCATAACCGCAATTTCGGCTGAGGGCCATGCAAAAACGAAATCCGCCTTCAAATGTCTTGAGTTCATTGCGATATAGCCTCCGCCGTATGCCTTTCGCAGGATAACGGTTATTTTCGGTACGGTTGCCTCGCTGTAGGCATACAACATTTTGGCGCCGTGCCTGATAACTCCGGAATGTTCCTGGTCTACTCCCGGAAGATAGCCCGGTAAATCTTCCAAAGTTATTATCGGGATATTGAAAGCGTCGCAAAAACGGATAAATCGCGCCGCCTTGTCGGATGAATCGCAATCGAGTACACCCGCCAGTACCAGAGGCTGATTGGCGATAAATCCCACCGTTTCACCGTCCATACGGGCAAATCCGACAACGATATTTGCCGCCCAGAGTTCCTGAATTTCATAGAAATATGAATCATCGGTTATCGCGCGGACAATATCCCGCACATCATAAGGCGCGGAGGCGTCGTCGGGGACTATTTCGCCGATATTGCCCGATTCGGGCTGTTTTGTGTCGATGCGGGCAGCCTTTTCGCTGTTGTTGGCAGGCAGCAAACGTATCAAATTCTTTATCTTTTCGAAACATTCGTCTTCGGTTTGCGAATAGATATGGGCGTTTCCCGTGATTTCGGCATGTACCCGCGCTCCGCCAAGGTCTTCCTGCGAAATATCTTCGCCCAGTACCGTTTTGATGACTTCGGGTCCGGTGATAAACATTTTCGAAATGTTTTCCACAACAAACACAAAATCAGTGAGAGCCGGAGAATACACGGCGCCGCCGGCACAAGGTCCCAGAATAACCGAAATTTGAGGTATCACCCCGCTTGCCATTGTGTTACGATAGAATATTTCGCCGTATCCCGCCAAAGCATTGACGCCTTCCTGTATCCGCGCGCCTCCCGAATCGTTGATTCCGATGACCGGAATACGCATATCCATGGCATAATCAAGTATTTTCGTGATTTTACGTGCATGCATCAGCCCCAAAGAGCCTCCCATTACGGTAAAATCCTGTGCAAAAACGGCAACAGGTTTGCCGTCAATACTTCCTGTTCCCGTTACAACACCGTCAGCCGGCATGGTTTTATCGTCCATCCCGAACTCGCGGGTTTCGTGCCGTATAAACATGTCATATTCGTGGAAAGAACCCCTGTCGAGCAGTTTTTCTATCCTTTCTCTTGCCGTCAGTTTACCTCCCGCATGTTGTTTTTCCACGGCTTTCACGCCTCCGCCTTTTGCGAGATCTGCTCGCCGTATCTCCAGATTTTCAATCTTTTGTTTAATACTCATACTTTTTTACTAAAGTTATACCTATTATTAAATATACACCCGTTCTGCGGGTGAAAATTATTGCAAGATAGAAAGAAATTCCGATTCTGCAAAATGTTTTTTTTAAGCGATGCAAAAGCCGGTCGGCAAAATATCACTTTTAGGGAAGCGAAATAAGTAATTTGCAATACATTATTGTCATGCAGCTGCGAACCCCTTCGGAGTCCGATGTCGCCAACTAAAAATCGGAGACGGCGCAACATTGGTTATTATATATTATTTATTTTTTATGCCTGTATAACAGAAGCTATTACCGTCATTCCGAAAAAAATTTTTGTTTGATATTAAAAAAAATACTACTTTTGCGGGGAGAAAAAAGCACTGATATTCGGAAAGCACTAATATTATATTAAGGATTTTATATAGAAACATAATTAAAATTATTTTATTATGAAAAATATTAATAGACGTAAATTTTTGAATATTTCTGCTTTGGCAGGCGCAGGCGCAGTTGTTGCGTCTCAAATTGCCGGCTGCAAATCTGCGGCAACGGCGCCGACTGACGGCGCGAAACAAAAGATTGTTACCCGCAAACTGGGTAAAACGGGTATGGAAATACCCATTTTGAGCATGGGCGTCATGCGTGCGGATAATCCCGCCGTTGTCCGTGCGGCTTACAATTCGGGACTTACCCATTTCGATACCGCTCACGGCTATCAGAACGGGAAAAACGAAGAAATGCTCGGCGTGTTTTTCAAGGACAAGGACCGCAGGACTTTCACCATTGCAACCAAAGGCAAAGCCAATCTCAAGTCGGACAATTTCGAACAGGAGTACGAGGACATGCTGAATACCAGCCTTCGTCGCCTGCAAATGGATTACGTGGACATTTTCTACACGCATGCCGTTGAAAATCTGGATGTGGTCAATGATCCGCGTCTGGTTAAAATGTTGAAGAAGTTCAAAGCCGACGGTAAAGTCAGACATATCGGTTTTTCCACACATGCCAACAAACCGGGTCAGATAGACGAGGCTATTGCAACGGGGATATACGAAGTGTGCCTGATCAGTTATAATTTCAAACTGAATATTCTTCCGGAGGTGGATGCCGCCATTCGGCGCGGCGTGAAAGCCGGCATGGGTTTTGTCGCCATGAAATCAATGGTCGGAGGCGTGGCGGACGCCGAAGCGACATCGAAAGTGAACGGCGCCGCCTGCCTGCGCTGGGTGTGGCAAAACCCCAACATCACAACGGCAATACCGGGATTCACAAGTTTCGATTTGCTGGATAATTGCCTGGAAGCGGCTCATTCGCCCAAACTGGAAGCATCGGACATCAAATATCTGGCGGGTTTGAAGGAAAAGGAACTGCTTTACTGCCAGAGTTGCGGCGACTGTGTGAAACAATGTTCAAAACACCTGCCCATCCCCGATATTATGCGTGCCTACATGTATAACTACGGTTACAGACAGCCCTCGCTGTCGAAGGATACGCTGACCGAACTGTCCGTTGCAAACAATGCCTGTTCGGGATGTGAAAAATGTACGGTAACGCATTGTATTTCCGGCTTCAAAGTTGCCGATAAAATTGCGGCGATTACGCCGATTGTCGATGTCCCGTCCTGTTTTCTGGCATAATTTGCAGTTAAGATGAAGCGCAAAATTTCATACACCCTGTTGAGCCTGTTCCTTGCGGGACAGGTCTTTGCCCAAAAACCGGAAAATATACACTCCTGTCTGCCCGTACTTAAAGACTGGAAGATATCGCCCGACATCGAAGTGTTCGACACCGACAATCTATACGAACGCATCAACGGAGCGGCGCCCCTGTTTCTGGAAAACAATTTTCGGGAAATGACAAGTATGGTTTATACCCGCGGAGATGATTACATTACCGTTCAGGCATACAGACATGCGACTCCCGAAGATGCTTTCGGAATGTACGCTTCCGAACGTTCGTCGGATATGACTTTTTATCCCGACATCGGAGGCGAAGCGCAGGGAGACGATTACGGACTGTTTTTCTTTTCGGGCAGCATTTATGTGAAAATGTCGTCGAACAGTCAAAGCGAGGCGGTTACAAATGCGTTCAAAGAGATAGCGGCGGGTCTGGCTGCCAAAATCGACACAAGCGCCTCGTATCCCGACATTTTCGATTCGTTTCCGAAAGATGGACTGATTCCGCATACGCAGGCATATATCACTCAAAATTATATCGGGCATGAATTTCTGAAACCCGTTTATACAGCAGATTATAACCGGAATGAGCAGAAAATCCAGCTGTTTGTCATCGACGGAAAGACAAGGGAGGGGGCAAAAAAAATCCTGAGCGACTATTTCGGATTCACCAAACAGTCGCTGAATTTCGCCGAGGGCAATCTTCGCGCCGACGACCGCTATAACGGTAATATACCGATAGTTTGGCGAGGGCAATATGTCATCGGAGCTTTTCGCGAAAGCGGGGGGGATTTTTCAAAGGATATATATGATTTTTTAAATCGGTTTGAATGATAGCGAGTGATTCTTTTAATCGTAACCGCTATCGGATTTTGGACGTTTTAAGGGGAATTGCTTTGTTGGGCATCTGTCTTGCCAATTTTCCCGAATTTTCGTTATATACTTTTCAGAGGGAAGAAGTTGCAGAGGCTATGCCGACGGCGAATATCGACCGTATAATAAAATATTTGCAGTATATCTTCATTGACGGTAAATTCTACAGCCTGTTCTCCATTCTGTTCGGTATCGGTTTTTCCGTCATGATGTCCAAATCGTTACGGAATAACCTCACCGTTTTTTACCGAAGAATGGTTATTCTTGTGCTGATCGGTTTTTTACACCTGATGTTTGTCTGGAGCGGCGACATACTTCTTCTGTACGCATTACTCGGCATGTTGCTGCCCCTGTTCAGGAACGTATCCGATAAAAAACTGCTGATTGTTGCGGCATCGCTCATATTTTTCCCCGTCGTTATGGACGCTCTGAAATCCGTGTATCGGTTCGATTTGGCGGCTCCCGCCATAAGAACCACGGAATACTTCAACCGAAAAAACGGTATAACGGACGAAAATTTCGGCGTATGGCTGGTGAACGGCGAGAGTTATTCGGATGTCCTGAAATTTCTGGTATCGGGCGCCTTTATCAGGATACGGGAATTTGTCGACGGCAACAGGGTTTTTAAAGTACTGGGATTATTCCTTATCGGGCTGTACATCGGCAGGAACAGGATATATGCCGAGCTTAAGAATCATAAAACTCTGCTGAAAAAAATCAGGCTTTACGGATTTGCCGCAGGTTTGCCGGTATCCGTTTTTTATGCATGGGACAGCTTGAACGGCAATCCTTTAGGGCTGACGGGTCATGCCTTTGTTTACGCAATAAGCGTGGTACCGGTAAGTCTGGCATACATATCGTCCGTCTGTCTGTGGCATCTTAAAAATAAAAATCCGAAAATCTTTGACATACTGGCTGCGCCGGGCAGAATGGCGCTGACGAATTATATCGCGCAATCGGTTTTCGGCATGATTATTTTCTATGGAACAGGATTCGGGCTGGGCGCCGCAATGGGGCTGGTTCACGTGGAACTGATAGCGGCGGGAGTCTTTCTTTTTCAGATACTGTACAGCTATGTATGGTTGCGTTACCTGCAGTTCGGACCGCTTGAATGGATCTGGCGGATGCTGACATACGGAAAACTACTGAAACTTACACGATAAATCACTTTAATAATAAAATACGACAAAATGAAAAAAATAATCAGCAATACTTTTTTTGAAGGCGAAAGACCTTTATTTGCAACAAATAACATATGTCTTGAGAACGTAAAATTTTACCCCGGCGAATCTGCCGTCAAGGAGAGCAGCAACATCGAAGCCCGCAAATGCGAGTTTATGTGTAAATACCCGTTCTGGCATAACGACAATACCCTGATAGAAGACTGTGTGTTTACCGTTTACAGCCGTGCGGCTATCTGGTATTCGAAAAATATCCGCATGATTAACACGCTTGTGGAAGCTCCCAAGATGTTCAGGAAAATCGACGGGCTGTATCTCGAAAATGTGCAGCTGACAAGCGCGGCGGAATGTTGCTGGAACTGTCGCAATATCGAGTTGCGGAATGTTGAAGTCAAAGGCGGAGATTACATTTTCATGAATGCGAGCGATGTCGAGATAGACGGCTTCAGGCTACAGGGAAATTATTCGTTTCAGGATGCAAAAAACGTTGTGATACGCAATGCATATCTGGATTCGAAAGACGCTTTCTGGGAAACGGAGAACGTTACGGTTTACGATTCCGTTCTTATCGGCGAATATCTCGGCTGGCATTCCAAAAATCTTCGACTGATTAACTGTAAGATATCGGGTACTCAACCGCTGTGTTATGCAACCGATCTCGAAATGGTGAATTGCGAAATGGCGGAATGTGCCGACCTGTGTTTTGAATACAGCACACTGCACGCGGTCATAAACAGTTCTATCACAAGCGTCAAAAATCCGAATGGGGGATATATAACGGCAGATGCCATCGGAGAAATTATCCTGGACGAAAATTGCAGGAACCGGGGGGCATGCGATATCAATATCACAAAATCAACCTGTTGCTAGAGATGAAATACGATTTTGATGAAATAATTCCCCGTCGAAACAGCAATTCCTATAAATGGGATTCGGACAGGAACAGCGATATTTTGCCGATGTGGGTAGCCGACATGGATTTCCGTACGGCTCCGCCCATCATCGAAGCCCTTGAGAAAAGAGTGCGGCATGGTATTTTCGGTTACACGAAAGTCCCCGATTCGTACTTCGATGCGGTTACGGGATGGTTTGCCGGAAGACATAATTTCCGTATTCAACGCGAACAGATACTTTTCACTACCGGTGTAGTGCCTGCCCTGTCCGCAATCATCAAAGCCCTTGCAAATCCGGGAGATAAGGTAATAGTCCAGTCGCCCGTATACAACTGTTTTTTTTCCTCCATCCGTAACGACCGGTGTGAGATTGTATCAAACGATTTGATATATAAAGACGGAAGATATACCGTTGATTTTGACGATTTGGCGACAAAAGCCTCCGACCCGGAAGCAAAACTGCTGCTGCTCTGCAATCCGCACAATCCGGCGGGCAGGGTATGGTCGAGGGAGGAACTGAGCAAAATCGGTGATATTTGCCTACGGAACAGCATAACCGTTGTTTCCGACGAGATACACTGCGATTTGGTTTATGCCGGTCATACGCATGTTCCCTTTGCATCCGTAAACGATGATTTTCTGTATAATTCAGTTACTTGCACGGCACCAAGCAAAACATTCAATCTGGCGGGAATACAGGTGGCGAATATCATATCTGCCGATGAAGACAAACGGAAAAAAATAGATAAAGCGCTTAATGTAAATGAAGTATGCGAAATAAATGTCTTTGCCGTAGAGGCTTTGATTGCCGCATACACCGAGGGAGAAGAATGGCTCGAAGCGTTAAAGCTGTATTTATATGACAATTACATCTGTTTAAAAAAATATTTTTCGGAATATTTCCCTCTATTGACGGTATTACCGCTCGAAGCAACCTATCTGGTTTGGGTGGACTGCGCAAAACTCGGACTGTCATCTGCCGAAATTGCGGAAATTCTCCTTGACAGGGCAAAATTACGGATAAACGAAGGAACAATGTACGGAAAAGCGGGCGAAGGGTTTATCAGATTCAATATAGCGTGCCCGAAGAAACTCCTCATTGAAGGACTGGAACGATTCGGACGTGTTTTCGGAAAATGAGCGGATAAAAGAAACGGGAAGGAAGACGACAGGCATATTTGTCGCTTATTTCCTGATATACATAGTTTGGGGTTCTAC
>JAISSE010000336.1 GCA_031273285.1 Prevotellaceae bacterium | reverse complement strand
ATTTATTATGGAACGAAAAAAGCGCGTCTATTTCTTTGGTAATAAGACTGCTGAAGGAAATGAAAGTATGAGAGAACTGCTTGGAGGAAAAGGAGCAAATCTGGCGGAAATGAACCTTATCGGAGTCCCTGTTCCTCCGGGCTTCACCATCACCACGGAAGTTTGTAATGAATATTACATACACGGGAAAGATAAAGTGACAGAAACGATTATCGACGAAGTGAGAGATGCGATGCATCGGGTGGAAGCCGCTGTCGGCGGGGCGAAATTTGCCGACAACGATAACCCCCTGCTCGTGTCCGTTCGGTCGGGTGCGAGAGCTTCGATGCCGGGCATGATGGATACCATCCTCAACCTCGGATTAAACGACCATGCTGTGGAAGTCATCGCGAAAAAGAGTGGAAATCCGCGGTTTGCATGGGATTCGTATCGTCGGTTCGTGCAGATGTACGGAGATGTGGTTCTCGGTCTGAAACCCGAAAACAAGGAAGCCAAGGATCCGTTCGAAGAGATTATCGACGAGATTAAGAAGGAGAAACGGGTGGCTTTGGATACCGAGCTTTCTGCCGACGACCTGAAGGAACTGGTAACACGTTTCAAGACGGTTGTCAGGGAAAAAACGGGCAACGATTTCCCGACCGACCCCTGGCAACAGTTGTGGGGCGCCGTTATGGCGGTGTTCGACAGCTGGATGAACGACCGCGCCATTCTGTATCGCAAACTGAACAAGATACCTCAGGAATGGGGAACGGCGGTCAACGTTCAAGCCATGGTATTCGGCAACATGGGCGAAAAATCGGCAACCGGAGTGGCGTTCACGCGGGATGCCGCTACAGGCGAAAATATTTTCAACGGCGAATATCTCATTAACGCTCAGGGCGAAGATGTTGTTGCCGGCATCCGTACCCCTCAGCAAATTACTCTGGAAGGCTCGCGTCGCTGGGCAAAACTTCAGGATATATCCGAAGAAAAAAGAAAAGCCGAGGCTCCTTCGCTGGAGGAAACCATGCCCGAAGCCTATAATGATTTGATGGAGCTGCAACAAAAGCTGGAAGATCATTACAGGGACATGCAGGATTTGGAGTTCACCATTCAGGACGGCAAACTGTGGATGTTGCAGACTCGCAACGCCAAACGTACGGGCGCCGCTGCCGTGAGGGTTGCCATGGAAATGCTCAATCAGGGCATATTGAAGGAAGACGAAGCGGTGCTTAGAGTCGAGCCTGAAAAAATCGATGAACTTTTGCATCCCGTGTTCGATCTGGAAGACTTGCATAAAGTTACCGTTGTTACAAAAGGGTTGCCCGCTTCGCCGGGCGCGGCTTCGGGGCAGATTGTTTTCTTTGCCGAAGATGCGGAATTACGGCATAAGGAAGATAGCGAGACTCAATTGATTCTGGTGCGGATAGAAACGTCGCCCGAAGATTTGAGGGGAATGAATGTTGCGCAGGGAATACTGACTGCCCGCGGCGGAATGACTTCCCATGCGGCGGTTGTGGCTCGCGGAATGGGTAAATGCTGCGTGTCGGGAGCCAACGGGCTGAATATCGACTACAAGCAGCGCATTATGACCGTTAACGGGAAGCAGTACCGGGAAGGCGAATGGATTTCGCTGAACGGATCGACAGGCGAAGTGTACGAAGGCAAAGTGAAAACCAAACCTGCCGAACCGGGCGACGATTTCAAGAAACTCATGGAACTGGCGGGAAGATATGCCCACCTGCAGGTAAGAGCCAATGCCGATACTCCCGAAGACGCCGCTACGGCAAGACGGTTCGGCGCCGAAGGCATCGGTCTGTGCCGCACGGAACACATGTTTTTCAAGGAAGACAAAATTATCCCCATGAGGGAAATGATTCTTGCCGAAACCACCGAAGACAGGCGCAAGGCTCTGGATAAACTTTTGCCTCTGCAGCAAAAGGATTTCGAGGAAATATTTGCGGTCATGCACGACCTCCCGGTGATTGTGCGGCTGCTGGATCCGCCGCTGCACGAATTTTTACCCCACAACGACAGGGGACAGGAAGAGATGTCGCAGGTAATGAATGTGCCGGTCAGGATTATCCGCCATAAAGTCGAGTCGCTGCACGAAACCAACCCCATGCTCGGACATCGCGGCTGCCGTCTGGCAAACACATATCCCGAAATCACCGAAATGCAGACAAGAGCCGTATTGCAGGCTGTACTGACATTGAAGAAAAAAGGCATAAATTCCATACCCGAAATAATGGTGCCCCTGACGGGAATATTGTACGAAATGAAATTTCAGGAAGAAATCATACGTACCACCGCCGAAAAGGTGTTTCTGGAAATGGGCGACAGAATCGAATACAAAATAGGGTCGATGATTGAAGTCCCCAGAGCTGCCCTGACCGCCGACAGAATAGCCGAATCCGCCGAATTTTTCTCGTTCGGCACCAACGATCTCACTCAGCTGACTTACGGCTATTCGCGCGACGACATCAGTAAATTCCTTCCGATATATCTCGACAAGGGAATACTGAAAACCGATCCTTTTCAGGTACTTGACCGCAAGGGCGTCGGACAGTTAATCTCGATGGCAGCATTGAAAGGGCGCACGGTACGTCCCCTGCTGAAAGTGGGTATCTGCGGAGAACATGGAGGAGAACCTTCGTCGGTGGAATTTTGCCATACGGTGGGGCTTAATTATGTGAGCTGTTCGCCCTATCGCGTGCCTGTGGCAAGGCTGGCTGCGGCGCAGGCGGCTATCAAGTCGAAAAAATAAAAAACGGATTGTATTTTGAGAAAATGGTGGAAATTATTGTCGCAAACAAATCGCATGTGAAGTATGCCGAAGCGGTATGCAGCCTGATATACGAATCGGCGCTGAAACGCGGTACGGGTATTGCAAAAAGGTCGCCCGAATATGTCGCGAAAAAAATGGAAGAAGGAAAGGCGATTGTGGCAATTGACGGCGACCGTCTGGTTGGGTTCAGCTACATCGAATCGTGGCAGCATAAACGGTTTGTTGCCAATTCCGGGCTTATTGTCGATCCCGATTACAGAAATACGGGACTGGCGCGAAAAATCAAACGGGCGGTATTCGACCTTTCGCGGAAGCTGTATCCCGATGCGAAAATATTCAGTATCACAACCGGTTTGGCGGTGATGAAGCTAAATTCCGAACTCGGATATGTGCCGGTAACTTTTTCGGAACTCACCGACGACCACGATTTTTGGAAAGGTTGCGAAGGTTGCCGGAATTACTATATCCTTCAGGAAAATAACCGACGCATGTGCCTCTGCACCGGGATGCTGTATGACCCCGAAAAGCATAAATCCGCCGAAGAAAATACTGCCGTCGGGAATCCCGCCGGAGAAATGATTCCGGAAAAGGTACTGTCGCCAAAAAGGATTGCCCGGCTCAGGAAAAATTTGCGCAAGATACATTTGGTGTGAAAACAATAGACAGCAGGGCTGATGTTTGAAGAGTTTCGGTTTTCGGAATTTGCGGAAATTTTCAAAAATTCGGTTTACATAACCGGACTGGTCATAATCATGATGTTGATTATCGAATATGTCAACGTCGCAACCAGAGGACGCCGGCTCGGCGACATACAGAAATCGCCGGTCAAACAGGTGCTTTTGGGAAGCGCTTTGGGATTGATTCCGGGATGTATGGGCGGTTTTGCCGCCGTCTCGCTGTTTTCGCACAATATCTTCAATCTCGGAGGTCTGGTCGCAGCCATGATTTCGGATACCGGCGACGAAACTTTCGTGATGTTTGCCTCTATGCCCGGACATGCTCTGCTGATAAAACTGCTGACCTTTTTACTCGCAATAGCCGCGGGGTTTGCGATAAACGCTTTCATGGCGAAAACCGATGCCGTTCCGAAACATTTCGACCACAATCTGGAAATCCATTCGATACACGGGCATCATTCCGAACGGGCTACATCCGATATTTTGCATAATATAAGGCATTTGTCTTTGACGCGCATCGTTATCCTGTCGGGAATCGTCGTTTTCATGCTAAGTCTGGGTCTCGGACTTTTGGAACATCAGCATTCCTCCGACGACCTGACATGTATCCATGCAAACGAGGCAACCATCGACGGTCGGCATAATCACGACCATCATAATCACGACGAAATATCCGCGCCCGACCACGACCATGAGCATGTCCGCCATACTCATTCGCACGGCAATATTTTCAGCGAAAGATGGCTGAATATCCTGTTTCTGTTTATCGCCGGAGCGGCTTTTGTCATGGTACTGTCGGTTACGGAGCATTTTTTGAACGAACATATTCTACGCCATGTGATATACAGGCATCTGCTACGTGTGTTTACATGGACATTCGGCTCTCTGATGCTCATATACCTGCTCGGTCTGTTTGTGCATTACGACGAATGGATGAACGACAATCTGCCGGTAATGCTGCTGATGGCTTTAGCCATAGGGCTGATACCGGAATCGGGTCCTCACATCATTTTCATATCCCTGTTCGTCGAAGGCAGCATCCCGTTCAGCATCCTGCTTGCAAATTCGATTGTGCAGAACGGACATTCGGGACTGCCACTGTTAGCCGAATCAAAAAGAAGTTTCGTGAAAATGAAACTGATTGCCGCAGCAACGGGACTGATTGTCGGACTGACGGGGTATGTCGCGGGATTTTGAAGGATGATGTATGATGTATGAAGATTCTTTTATTTATCTGCGAAAATCCGTCCAATCTGCGGCATCTGTGTGCTGAATTGCTTTTAAACCCGAGTTCCGGATAAGGATGTCCGAAGGACTTGCATATCACAGTATAAACACCCATGACAAAAAGTAGACACACAGGGGGATGATTATGCCCTGCGGGCAACAATATTTGACACAAAGCGATTCGGGCACTTTTCTTATTCGGAACTCAGGTTATTAATCCGTGATTACCATGAGATTGTCCGTTGCCTTCCGACACAGCGGCAATAAAAATAACGCCGTCCGGCGTTTCAAAAAAAACTCAAACAATCGGTAGGATGACTGGCGATAAACAGTGCGCCAAAGCTGAGCAGTTCCTCTGTCGGACGGAATCCCCACGACGTGCCTGCGGGGAAAAATCCCGCGGCAGAAGCCGTTTCCATATCTATACTTGTATCTCCCAGATAAAAAACGTCTTCCGGCGCTGTAACAAGTTTTTCGGCAACAAAAAGAGCCGATGCGGGATTCGGTTTTTTCGGGAAATTGTTCGTAGCGCCGAGTATTATTTCGAAATGCCGGTCGCCGAACAGCTTATCGCATATCGTTTGCGTGATACTGTCGGTTTTGTTCGAGAGAATCGCCGTTTTTATCCCTTTTGCCGACAAGCCGTCCAGCAATTCGCCGATACCATCGTATATGCGGGTCTTGTTTACACAGTTATTCCCGTAAACCTCAATCATTGTCCGGAAAATCTTTTCCGTATTTTCGAAAGTTCCGTATTCTGGCGGCACACATCTCTCCACAAGCCGTCTTATTCCGTTGCCTACAAAGTATTTATACTGATTATAATTATATTGCGGATATCCGTACTCCGCCAGAACCCTGTTCATTGAGTCGGC
>JAISSE010000324.1 GCA_031273285.1 Prevotellaceae bacterium | reverse complement strand
GTGACCCCGGCAGGACTCAAACCTGCGACTTTCAGAACCGGAATCTGACGTTCTATTCAACTGAACTACGAGGCCGAAATTCGGCGCAAATATAGATAAATTTGCGCATATCCCAAAATATCTTCAAATCCGCCGCTCAATATATCAAAACCGTCGCATAAACCGCTATGCCTTCTTCGCGTCCCGTAAACCCCAGTTTCTCTGTCGTAGTGGCTTTTATGGAAATATTTTCTACCGGAATCTTCATTATGTCCGACAGTACGCTTCGCATTTCCGGTGTATAATCCTTGATTTTAGGCTTTTGAAGGCATACGGTAATATCCGCATTCCCAATCGTATAATTTTTCTCTTCAAGTAATCCGACAACATCCGACAGCAGAATTTTACTGTCTATCCCCTTGTATTTGTCGGAGGTATCGGGAAAAAGAACGCCGATATCGCCCAGCGCCGCCGCCCCCAACAACGCATCACACAGTGCATGGATTAAAGTATCGCCGTCCGAGTGCGCGATGCAGCCCTTGTGATGTTCGATTTTTATTCCTCCAAGCCAAAAATCGTATCCTTCGGACAGTATGTGCACGTCATATCCGAATCCTATTCGTGGAATCATTCTGCAAATAATTTATTTTACCTTTTTTTGTGTTTTCGACACTTTAACTTTCCTGTTTTCAATCTTCGGAGCAGCCGCCTTTTCCGTTTTCGCAACTTTTTTGAGCGAATCCGTTTTGACGACGGTTTTTTTAGCTTTCGTCGCTGCCGGCTTTGATTTGACGATTGCCGATTCCCTCAGTTCCTCCAGAGTTTTTTTCGGCAAAATATGTTCAAGCAATGTAACATGATATTCACTGTCCTTATTTTCGGCGATATAGCTGTACAGTTTTTTATTTTTTGCCTTTTCGTCCATTTCCGTATAACTGTTCACCTGCTTTATAAAATCGCTTAAAACATTCATATAGTTGATATATGCATCATAAGGCGAGGGATACGGATTAAAGTACTTGTGCACGGTTCCATCCGAAAACCATTTTGTACACATATAATAAAAATGGTCGCTGTTCTGGAGTTTCAACCACGTATCGATTAATTCCGGGTCGGATATTGCTCTCAGTTTGTCCGACAGGGAATACAGTGTTTCGAATGCGTCGTCCTGTAATTCATTGCCAAGCCAGGCGCTGATATCGCGTTCTTCGTCCGCCCACGATATTGCGAAAGGCACGGGAATTGCCGCTACCGGCTGATGTTTTTCGCAAATTTCCGATGGTGTCAGAAATTCGAAATCCGTCGACGCAAAAACCTGTTTCGGCAAATTTCGCATAAACTCGAAAATACCCGACGAAGCGCGCTGATGTTCTCCGAATGTTTCATAATCCATAAACAGATTCACGATTTCTTCGTTTTTATCGACGGCATTCAGCCACGAAACGTATTTTTCGGAAGTTACGGGCCATTCCGCCCAGTCTTTGTTCGAAAAACGGAAAGAGATATCATCGCTTAGCCGAAAATTGCGCAGCAGTATCTTCAGTTTCGGATTTATCGCATTTGCATACAGATAATTGGGACTTTTCCAGCCCAGAATATGCCGTGCGCCTTCGGTCAGCATCGCCTTGTAGCCCAATTTTTCGACTTGAGCGCCGATGACATCGGAGTATATCAGTTCTGTCGAACGAAAAGTTGTCGGAGTGTATCCGAAATATTTCTTTATCAGAGAACTGTGCAGCTTCACCTGACGCTGAAATTCTTTTTCGTCGCGCATGACAGCCAGACTGTGCGCCGATGTTTCCGTTAAAAACTCGACACAGCCGGTGTCCGCAAGATTTTTGAAACTTTCGAGCACATCCGGAGCGTACAGCTCGAACTGTTCTATGGCAGAACCTGTTATTGAAAACGATACCTTGAACTTTTTGCCGTATTCCTTTATCAAATCGAGCAAAAGTCTGTTCATCGGCAGATAACAGCGATCGGCGACTTTTCTCATTATGGAACGGTTGTTAAACTCGTCGAAGTAATAATGATTTTCGCCTATGTCGAAAAAACGGTAACGCCTCAACCGAAAAGGTTGATGTACCTGAAAATAAAAGCATATAGTCCTTTTCATATCCATTCTAATTTATATAATTCGGTTATTACTATTTTTTACTGTTTGTTTTTTTACGGATTTCTTTTCGTACAACTCAATCAGGTGAGCGATATACAGCACTGCCGCAACGCTCCATGCCTGGGATATCGCGCCGCAAGGCTCGTGAGGAGGGTCGCCGGTATACATTTCCGGGATGGCGCAAATGCACTTTGCCGTCATATCCTGCTCAAAATTGGACATTATACGTTTTGCTTCGGGAATAAACGATTTGCCGTGCAGATTGAATTTTGCTTCGACATAGTGCGCAAGCAACCAGACCCATACGGTGCCCTGATGAAATGCCGAGTCGCGTTCCTTGACGGAACCTTCGTACAGACCCTTGTAGGCAGGGTTTTTCGGAGAAAGAGTTCTTATCCCCTTGGGCGTTAACAAATCATATTCAATGGCTTTCAGCACGTCTTCCCGCGCTTCGTCGTTGATGGGGCAACATGGCAGCGATGTTGCTATGATTTCGTTCGGACGTATTCTCTGATTTTGCCCGTCAACTCCGACATAATCAGCCAGATGGTTTTTTTCGGGCATCCAGAAAACTTTCATATAAGCGTCTTCAATCAGCGAGGGGATATTTTGCCAGTGTTCGACGAACTTTTTATCTCCGTACTGTTCGGCAAGTTTCAGTGCAAAACATATTGCATTATACCAGAGAGCATTGACCTCGACGGTGTACCCGTATCGCGGGGTAACCGGAACATTATCGACCAGAGCGTTCATCCATGTTTTCGGCACTCCCCGTTCTTCCGCCCAGATCAGCCCGTTTTCGTGCATCAAAATCCCTTCGTTGCTGCCGTTTCGGTATGCTTCGAGGATACTTTTCATTTTTTTCCAGTACGATTTCCATATTGTATCCGTCTCGCCCGTAATGCTTTCGTACTTTTGTATCGACCAGAAATACCAGAGCGGCGTATCAACGGAGTTGTAAAGCGAATTTTCGGCATCAACAATGTCGGGAAACAAACCGTTTTTCAATGTGGCGGACATACAGTCGAGTACGGATTTGTAGGTTTTGGGATCGTCCCATAAAAGACCCGGCAAAGATATGAACGTGTCTCTGCTGCGGCATCCGTACCAGTGATAGCCGGCAACAATTTCGACCCCGTGCTTCCGTCGCATGATAAACTGATTAGCCGTATTTTGCAGGCAGCTTCCGAACGAGTCTTTCGGAGGACGAAGCGTCATTTCCCTGTCGAATTTACGGTTCAGCCACAAAGGATTGATTTCATTCAGCGACGCCGAAAATATTATGCTTTCTCCTTTTTTAATCGGCATTTCGAAATATCCCGGAGAAAACAGATCTTCCTGATATTCATATCCTCTTTTCTTTTCCTCAAGATATTCCACATTGTAGTACCAGTCGGGAACGGCGATGAACTCGTTGTTTCTGCTAATCTGCATGTTCAGAGTGGGATATCCCGCATATAATCTTGAAGCTATGCCGTGTTTGATGAATTTCAACTGTGTGCTGGCATACAGATTGGCTTTGCTTAACGTGTGGATACTTCGATACGCCAGCATGGGTTTAAGTCGCAGCAGCGTAGGGGAATGGGCGTCAAGCAGGGTGTATTTGAGCAGAATTTGTTCCTCATTGTGAACAACAATGAGTTCTTTTTTCAGAATCACCCCTCCCACCCTGTAGGTCAGTGATGGCGTAGGTTCAAACTCAAAATCCACAATATATTTGTGTCCCCGCGGTTCGTAAATGCCCGGATACTTGTGAATCGCCAGATTAAAAGCCTTCTCGTGCTGCACAACTGTCTCGTCAAGAGAGGATAATAAGACGTGTTTCTCTCCGCCGAACTCCTCTATCGGACAAATAAACCATCCGTGATACTTTCGCGTATTACAGCCTACGATGGTCGTACTTGTGTACCCTCCTGCCCTGTTGGTGTTTAACAATTCAAGAGACAGAGAATACTCCAGATTCACCAATTCGTTCTTGTTAAAATTCAGGTAGCCCATATTATTACATTTTTATATTTATATCTTTCAAAAAGAATTATTTATTATTTTCTCAAAGCAATACCGTTAAAATCCTCCAACTATTTTTAAACTTGTAAAACAAGATACTCTGCAAAACCCGAAAAATCAAATTCACAATATAACGTTTTTTTCATGTATTTGTTAAATTATAATTTAAAAACTGCTGTAACTATTTAATAATCTATATATTTAATCTCGCGATAACATCAAAATCAGATTATAAAGTTAGTAAAATAAATTAAATACAAAAAAAATCGAAAAAATTTCCGCTTTTATCTGCCGAAACTGTACGACAGACTGAGCTGCGGGCTGTATCCGAGAATTTCGTGATGCGAAAACGCAAAATCCAGATTGAGCTTTTTTGCAACCCAGCCAACTCCGAAACAGACTTCCACGGGATTGAGGGATACTCCCGACCGTAGATTCATGCTTTTAAACAGGGAATAATCGATTCCGAATCGTGGAGAGAGTTCGTCGTATCTTTCTTTCTCCACTTCGGCGACTAAGGTCAGTCTGTCGCCGGCGATTCTGTAACCTGCTCCTATCTCGAATATTACCGGTACGGGGTCTTCGTATCTCGAATTAAGTTTCGAAAAAGTGGGGTTGAAAACATGCGCCCCGATAAACAGATTGTCGACCGGCTCGGCAATCAGTCCGACTTCGCCTGTAAAGGCATACAAATCAGGGTATCCCGACATAAAACTCAACAGATGATAATTGAACTGTACGCCAAGGGACAGCCTTTTTGCCAGTTTTTTCCCGTATCCTGCTCCGATTCGGGTTTCTCCGTAATCCTCGATGCCCATGTGCGCGACGTCAAACCCGAATGTTCCGGTCAGCGCGGGAAGAACAAATACTCCGGCGCTTATACCCAACTGATTCATTGCAAATTTGTTTTCGTAGTGTACCCCCGCACCGGTATTTTCTACGGACGCCAGAGCTGCCTGATTGTTATAAGCCGCCCACATATCGGTGTTTAACAGTCCGTTCTTGCCCATTCCCATTGCTTTGGCGCCTTTCGGAAAAAGATATAATCCGCCGTCGGCGTAGGATATTGCCTGTACACAAAGAAATGCACACAGCAAACAGATATGATTCAATTTTTTTTCAACGAATTTCATTGTCCCGTAATTCATGTTTTTACCGTTTAATACTCTTTCGGATT
>JAISSE010000232.1 GCA_031273285.1 Prevotellaceae bacterium | reverse complement strand
TGAGCAGTCTGTAGCTTTGGACATTGTTTGTCGCAGCATCAAAGCTGTAGGAGCCTTGATCCTCCCATGCCCATGTGGTCGGGTCGGCGGGATTTGCTGCTCCGGCAGCGGTGCAGGTCAGGAATTGCTGTCCCTTTTGCCCCTGCGAATTACCTTGTCTCCGAGCCATCTCGACCCTGCTGATAGTAACCTCTTTCCCAAGGTCGATGATGTACCAGTGCGGATAATTGGTAGCGGGCGACCCCCAGCGGGCATGCCAGAATGTAGCAAGGTTTTTGTCGAAAATCGCTATTACCCGTCCGTTCGGGGAAGCGCCTTCGTTGGTTGCCTGCGAACTGTAACCTATTGTTTCGTTCTGACTGTTATCGACGTATCCCGGCACAGACCATTCCGACTTGTTAAACTCCGTTTCCGCATAAACCTCCACGCGCACGTTCTTTTTTTCGGATTCGTTGTGATATTTGTCCGTTGCGTACAGTTCAAGGTCTATCGCGGTAATATTCAACCCTGCCGACACATAGCCCGAACCGGAACGAGTGGCGTCGAATCTCCGCAACAGTTTTTCGGACGGATTGTCGGGATTGGGATACAAAGCCACCACAAAGGCTTTTTTGCCCAGGGTATTATCCCAGCTCACTATCACTCCTCCGAAATCCGATTTAGCCGTAATAGTCGAATATATCGAATGATACACCGGCGCCAGCGGCGCTTTTACGATTTGCACGGCGTCGGACGAGGCGCCCGACAGATTACGGGCTGTCAGGTCGAACGTATATTCCTTCGTATCGGTGAAGCCGTCTATCGTATCCGTAACAAAGCCGGTTACGGAGTCGACGGCATAAGTCGAAACGTTGATGCTGACTTTTTCGCTCTGCGAATTTATGTATGCAATATTGACATACTTTAAATTCGGGTCATCGGGATTTTTCCATTTCAGGATAACTTCGCCCGGACCCGCCTCTGCCGACACATCCAGCACCGAAGCGGGAGGTGTACCGGTATTCCTGTTTTCGTCGTCCTCGCACGATACGAAAACAGCCAGGGTACACACATATAAAATTCCAATTAAATTTTTCATTATACTCTTCATCTCTTGATTTATTTTATGTTAATAACCCGGATTTTGAATCACTTTGGGATTTTTGTCTATATCCGAACCCGGTATCGGCATGAGATAGTGTGCCGGCACAATAAATTTGCGCACAACCTCCACCTGCTGGGGATTGAAAAAGTCGTCCCCGTTGGCGCGTATGTTCAGCCCGCGCGGCATGACGTTGAAATATTTTGTACCCAGCAGCCACCGTCTTACATCCCAGAACCGGTGATTTTCCAGATAAAGCTCGATGGTGCGTTCCTGCCTGACAATCCGGCGCAGTCTGTCCTGATCCAGAGTTGTGCCTGCCCATGACGTTTCGACGGCGGGGATTCCCGCGCGGGTTCTTATCTCGTTGATGGCGACTATTGCCTTGTTGAGATTGTCCTGCCCGCCCGCTTCGATGAGCGCCTCGGCATAGTTGAGATACAGCTCGCCAAGCCTGACAATGGGCCAGGAATACTGAACCAGACCTCCGCCGCCGGAGCCTTGAGCATACAGTGGATGAACGCCCTTTTTGTTCAAATATCCTGTCGGAGAATAGTTATTGGTTCTGGTTTTTATTCCGCAGTCGTCATTCTGCATGAATTTAGTCTGATATCTGTATACACTCGACGAGCGCTGAATTTCGTAAAACCCGTTATGATGTGCAACCCACGCATAAAAGCGCGGCTCTCTGCTGAGATTCAGGATGGATGTCTGTCCGTTGGTATGGGCGTCCGAAACGGTTTGCGTACCGTACCTGCCGGCATAGTTGAAGGCGGGGTCTTCGTCGATCGGCAAACCGGCGGCTGTATAAAAACTTTCCAGCATTGTCAGCGTCGGCGCGATACCGTTCCAGCTCCAGTCTCTGTTGGGGTCGAAGGGAGTCGATTTGTTTTGGAGGGCATAGCTGCTTTCCGTTCTTGTCGAAGCCCAGATTATTTCCGACGAAGTTCTGTCGCAAACGGTCATTCTCAACTTTCGTTCCGTGGGATTGCTCGGTTCCGGCTGGTCTGCCGTTGCCGTTCCGTTGTTATACATCGCTACGCCCGTTGCCAGAGCGGCGTTGATGGCTGCAAGATTTGCATCGGCGGCACGCTGCCATTTGGCGGCATCATACGTGTGACAGATAAGCGGAACTCCTTCCGCATTTTTGAAATTTGCATACTCCGGTCTGCTGCTCAGGTCGTCGGTACCGGCAACGGACGATTTGCCGCCGTTGAACAGCGGAGACGCGGCATACAGCAGCATCCTCCCCTTGATCGCCCTTGCCGCAACGCTTGTAGCCCTGCCGTAAGCCGAACCGCTGTGCCTGTCCGACAAGCCGATTGTTACCGCTTCGTCGAATTTTTCGGCAATCCAGTTCACACACTCGTCATACGTCTCGCGGGCGGGATAATCGGACGTCGGCATGTCCAGACTTGGCGTCGAGCGGATAATGATGGTCGGACCGTAACATTTCAGCAGAAGGAAATGATAGTAGGCTATCAGAAATGTAGCTTCGGCTTTGTATGCCGTCTTTTCCGCGATTTCAAGTCCCGGCACGTTGTCCACATTGTCGAGCATGATATAACACTGGCGGATGCCCTGAAACAGAGTGTTCCAGTAGGAAATCACCGGATTGACGGATGTGTAGTTTCCTTTCGGGAAATTGGCAAACGTTTCGTGCTCGAAAGGAGTAACAACCTCGTCAGCCGTAAAAAGGTCTATCGAGGCGACATCCTGCCTCGGGTCGGGCAGATAATAGTAGCAGGAATACAAAAATCTTTCCGCGGCTTTGCGATCCTTGAAAGCATCCGATTCGGTGGGAACTTCGTCGGGTACCACGTCCAGATAATTGCACGAATAGGCAAACATCAAGCCCGATAACAATATTATGGAAAATATTTTTTTCATTGTCTTCATTAGATAAAATTATAAATTCATTTGTAAACCGATATTATATACCGTCTGTGTGGGATACGACATGCCTGCGCCGCCTCCCATTTCGGGATCCCACATTTTAAATTTGGAGAAGGTCAGCAGATTGGCTCCGCTGACATAAATTCTGAAAAATTTATGAGAAAATCCTATTTCGAGATTTTTCAGTTTCAGGAACGATGCGTTGCGCAGCCAGTACGTCGAATTTACCGTATTGTTGGGGTTGTCCTGTTTGCTTAAACGCGGATATGCGGCATAAATATCCTGATTTGTTCTGCTCCAGTAATTGTCTGCCACAAATTGCAGCGAGTTGCGTATGGACGAAGAACCGAAAGGATGAAATCCGCTCATCATGAGAGACGTTCGGGCTGCTCCCTGAAAAAAGAAGGAGAAATCAAGTTTCTTCCACTGTATCGAGGGACCGAAGCCGTACACCACTTCGGGAACGGTGGGATAGCCTGTCCGCATCATGTCGTTTGCATCTATGATGCCGTCGCTCGTACCGTTGGCATTGGGTATGTCGGTATACTTCAAATCCCCTGCCTGAATGAATCCGCCGAGTTGTTGACGCGGACTGTTGGCGACCTCCAGGTCGTCGATAAACAGCCGTTCCGCCACATACATCTCGATTGAATTTACGGGAGAGCCTACTCTTGTCTTGTTGCGATACAGCTTGTATTCCGGCTCGTCATAATCCTTAATCTCGTTCTGTGCGAAGGTAAACGTTCCCTTGAGAGTAACGGCAAAATCCTTGTTCACCCTTTTGTTGAAATCCACCGAAAAATCGAACCCGCGATTGTCCACTATGCCCAGATTTCCGTAGATTTTCGTGCCGGCTGTTCCGAGAAAGTTCGGGATTGTCTGACGTTCCAGAAAGATTCCGGTGCGGTGTTCCTGAAAAGCATCGAAAGTTATATTCAAACTGTTGAACAGCTGAAGCTCTATTCCGGCGTTGATTTTTTCGCCCACTTCCCAGGTCAGGTTTTCGTTCGAATATCTGTTATAGACGGGTCCGTTCTGAGTATAGTCGAGATTTGTTCCGGTGGTGTAACTTACGCCCGTTAAGTTAATATCCGACAGATACACAAACCGTCCGGCATTCGTCTGGTCGTTGCCCACAAGTCCCCACGAGCCTCTGATTTTCAGATTTGAAACGATGTGGCTCAGCGGCTCCCAGAATTTTTCCTGACTGATGTTGTAACCCACCGAAAAGGAAGGGAAAAACCCGAATCTGTGACCTTTTGCGAAATTTTCGCTGCCGTTGTATCCGAAATTCGCTTCAAACAGGTACCTGTAGTCATACGAATAGGTTACACGTCCCGCAATTCCCTGCTTTCTTTTTGGAAGCGAGGTGTACAAATTGGTCGGATTGTTGACGTTGTACTGGTCCTGATTGTACAGAACCATTGCGGTAACATTGTGCACCCTGTTGAATACCCTGTTATAGTTCATGGCAGTCTGTATGTAGATTCTGCGGTCGCCGGAAGTCGTTCCGCTTGTGGTCAGCACGTCCGACTGTTCGGCGCCTATCATCGTAAGCTGGTACGAATCCATCATTCCGACATCATTGAGATTATATTTCGTAACATAGAACTGGTTATAGCTTGCATACCGGTTGGTGGAACTGCTTGTCCAGTTTTTGAACGAAACAAGAGCGTCGAACGAAAGACCGTCCGTAACAAAATCCAGCTTCTGACTGAAATCGAGGTTTGCTATAACCGTACTCTGGAAGTTGGAATTATGCCCGCGAACCATTTCCGCCATCGGGTTGCGGTATCCGGAGTTGTATCGTCCTCCGGTTTTTCCGCCCCAGGCAATGTATCCCCGCGTAGCGCTTGCTTCCTCCTTTTCGGTGGCATTCGGGAACAGTATCGGAAAGTCCGCCGGATTCGATTCCATGATTATGCCGAAGATATCGCCTGTGGAAACATAGGGTCCGGAATAGTCGTACAACTGCGTGTTCAAACGCAAACCCACCTTTGTCGTTTTGGTTACATTGAGGTTTATGTTGTTCTGAAAGTTGTATCTCCAGATACCTATGTTATTGTTGTACGAAAAGAAATCGGTGCTTCGGGCTTTCAGCATCCCTTCTTCGTGCCCGACGGAGACATTCATGAAATAATCCAGCTTTTGCCCTCCGCCTCTGATGTTGAATACGGTCTTCTGGGTTGTCGCCACATCCTTGAACATCTCGCCGTACCAGTCCACATTCGGATACAGCAGAGGGTCGTAGCCTGCAATCGTCCTTTCGATTTTTTCGTTGGAATACAGTATTTCGCCCGTGCCTCTGCCCGACACCGCCTCGTTGTACATCTTCATGTACGTTACTCCGTCGGCAACCTGCGGCTTTCTGGTAGGCGTGTTGAAAGTGTTTTCCAGACGGATGTTGATGATGGGTCGCGGCGAATCCTTTCCCGATTTTGTCGCCACAATCATAACCCCGTTGGCGCCGCGCGAGCCGTACATGGCGGTGGCGGTGGCGTCTTTCAGAATCGAAAAGCTCTCGATAACTTCGGGGTCGAGATTGTTCAAATCGCCCGAACTGACCTCCACCCCGTCGATAATGATGAGAGGCGACGTTATACCGCCGAAAGTCGAAATCCCCCGGATGTAAAAACTTGCGCCGTCGGCTCCGGGCTGCCCACTCCTCTGATAGGCGATAACGCCCGCCATACGTCCCGCAAAACTCGTCGTCAGCCGCGACGACGGAACAACAAGGTCGGCGGGCTTGATGGTCTGAATGGAACCCGTAACCGAAATCTTTTTCTGGGCGCCGTAACTGGTGATAACAACATCGTCCAGTTCGGTGGCGCTTTCCTCCAGAACGGCATCCAGCACATTGCCGGAATCGACGGGCAACTCCAGCGTTGCAAATCCCAGAACACTGAACTCGAGGCTTGTCGCCCCGGCGTCCACCGTAATGGAATAGCTGCCGTCGTCCGCTGTGGCTGTCCCGCGGGTTGTTCCGGTAACCAGCACCGTTACGCCTGCCAGCGGCTCGCCGCCGGAATCGGTAACCTTACCTGTGATAACCCGCTGTGCATTAGCCGCGGTTATACACATTAACAAATACATTAATAAAACATACTTTTTCATAAAAATTTAAAATAACGTTTGAATTTTCTTCCTGGTTTCATCCTCTTTCGGACGGTTGCCGATACGGGAGGAATACTCTCCGGTCTTCGGAGAATCTTTTTAATCGACTTATTTTTCATGCATCCACATATATTAAAATAATACCTATTTCCGTAACAACAAAGATTAACGAATATTTGTTTGAAAAATATTTTTCCGGACATGCGGATACGGGGAAATAAAAAACCTTCGGACAGGGAAATATCCCCGCCCGAAGGTTTACAGATTCCAAAAGTAAAAAAATAATTACACCCTGCTTGTGTAATTGAATTATCTGTTGTAAATTCCGCGCGACACGCCGGTAGCTCTCTCTAACAAAAT
>JAISSE010000204.1 GCA_031273285.1 Prevotellaceae bacterium | reverse complement strand
AAGCCGGCATGTCGGGCATTTGTTCCGTCATTTAAATGCGGGAGATTAAAAAGAAAGAATTATCTTTGCCGCGTTGTTATTTTAAAGTAAATGTCATTGAAAGCAAAGAAAATTGTTTCGAGCAGGTTGCGAACCTCGTATCTTTCTTCGGTTATAAGCACGTCATTAGTGCTGTTTTTGCTTGGCGTTGTCGGGATTCTGGTCTACAATCTGAACCGGTTGCCGGAGACCCTGCGCGACCAGATAACCGTTTCGATAAATCTGGACGATACCATAACAAACCGAAGCGCCATGCGTGTTCTGGCGATAGTGGAGCTTAAAGAATTTGTCGACAAGGCGCAATATAAATCCAAGGATGAAACCGTGAAGGAAATGAGCGGTGAAATCGGAGACGATTTTCTCAAACTGCTCGGCGAAAATCCTTTTCCATCGAAGATTGAGATTAATCTGAAAAGCGATTATTTTTCGTCGGAAGGCATCGAATCGGCTATACGGGAACTGAAGGAAATACCGGGAATCAGAGACGTCGCGTATCACAAGTCGCTGTTTGAACAGGTTGCCGAAAACACAAAAAACGTGAGCATCATCATACTCATTTTTGTCGCGCTCCTGCTGTTCATATCCGTCTTTCTGATAAACAACACGATTCGTCTGGCTATCTACTCAAAACGGTTTTTGATCAATACAATGAAACTTGTCGGTGCAAACACCACATTTATCCGCACCCCCTTCCTTGCCGCAAGTGTCTGGCAAGGGCTGATTTCGGGATTCATTGCCATCATCCTTTTGCTGGGATTTATAATGTTTCTGAAAAACGATTTCTCCAATATACTGGAACTTACGGATGCAAAAATGTTCGGCGCACTGTTTGCCGTGATGCTGGTGCTGGGGTCGCTTATAAATTTCGTTTCAACATACATAATAGTAACAAAATATACAAAAATCGGAGCCGACGATTTATGGGAAGGATAATATTAATTAAAAATTACGAATTAAAAATTACGATTGATTTAACATGTTTGTTCATAATGGCTCATGTGAATATTTTTTGTAATTTATATAACAGTTATAACAGTATAAAATATGGCAAAAAAAGTATTAAAATCCGGTAAAGACGAGACCGCGCAAAAGGTGGATTTTGCAATTCCGAAAGAGAACTACAAACTCATACTCATTGGTTTGGGTATAATCATTCTGGGATTTATTCTGATGGTTGGAGGAGGTTCCGACAATCCCGATGAGTTCAACGAAGAAGCCCTGTTCAGTTTCAGGCGTGTTTCTCTGTCGTCGATACTGGTGATTTTCGGTTTTGCGTTCGAGGTGTACGCAATAATGAAAAAGCCCAAGTCTGATGACTCCGAAAAGTAAACTGTCGATAATCGAATTTTTACATTATTGAAAGATTTTTGAATCATGGAGACGTGGGAAGCGCTGATATTGGGCATTGTACAGGGACTTACCGAATTTTTGCCGGTAAGCAGCAGCGGGCATTTACTGCTGTCGAAAGAGATACTGGGAATAGAAAACACCGGCGGAACGGCATTCGAAGTTCTGGTACATGCCGCTACCGTGCTTAGTACGCTGACCGTTTTCCGGAGCGACATCGTCAAACTGGTCTCCGGGCTGTTCAAATTCAAATACAATCGGGAAACGGACTATATCCTGAAAATAGCCGTATCAATGATTCCCGTCATGATTGTCGGACTGTTCTTCAAGGAAGAAGTCGAAACCCTTTTCGGCGAAGGTACGGTGCTCGTTGGCGCCATGCTTTTGCTCACCGCCGCCCTGCTGACATTTTCGCATTTTGCGAAAAAAGGCGACAAGCCGATTTCATACGGCAATGCTTTCGTTATCGGTCTTGCGCAGGCTTGTGCCGTTCTTCCGGGGCTTTCGCGTTCGGGCAGCACAATATCCGCCGGTTTATTGCTGGGCAACAAAAGGAGCGAAATAGCGAGATTTTCGTTCCTGATGGTGCTTGTCCCCATTCTGGGCGAGGCGTTTCTGGATTTGACGGGCGGCGCTTTTGCTCCGGCTACTTCGGGAATTGCGGTATTGCCGTCGACAGTCGGTTTTGTCGGAGCATATGTTTCGGGTCTGTTTGCATGCAAACTCATGATTAAGCTGGTCAGTCAGGTGAAATTATACCGGTTTGCAATCTATTGCGCGGCAGTGGGGATAATAGCAATTGTTTACTCGTTTATTTAGCCGATGCGAATACTGATTCAGAGAGTTAAGGAGGCATCCGTTGCCGTCGAAGGCGGGATAATCGGGCAAATACCAGTGGGACTGCTGCTTTTCGTGAGTTTTGAGGATAGCGACGGCGCCGCCGATTTGGACGCTGCCGCCGCGAAAGTCTCCAAACTCCGGATTTTCGACGATGATGCCGGGGTGATGAATCTTTCGATATCCGATATTAAGGGTCAGTTCCTCGTAATCAGTCAGTTTACATTACATGCACAGACAAAAAAGGGAAATCGTCCTTCGTATATCAAAGCGGCACGTCCCGAAATCGCCGAACCGCTTTACGAACAGTTTG
>JAISSE010000152.1 GCA_031273285.1 Prevotellaceae bacterium | reverse complement strand
CTCCTGCAATTTGCAGGAGATGATCAAGTGTCTCTTGAAGTGTTCCTGCAAATTGCAGGGGATGATCAAGTGTCTCTTGAAATGCTCCTGCAAATTGTAGGGGATGTTCAAGTGCTTCTTGATGCGTTCCTGCGATTTGCAGGGGGAAAATGTGTCTTTTTCGGCATTGTTCCGCAACGGCGACAGGGAATCCAAAAAGAGCCGCACACGCCGACGACATGTTGCAGCCCGATAGGATTGTTGAAAAAATTTTGTTATACGCGCGTGCGCGTGATATAGTTAATATGTGTAATATCCGTAACTTGCTGAGTCTCTCTGCAACAATCGCGCCAAACAGTTAATTTCTTCGTAATTAACCGCTTTTTCTCTCGACCCGCTATGTGTAACTAAACACTTCATGTTTACAATTGTTATCCTTAATGCCGCAAAAATTCAATCAAAGTTTCGGGCGCAAAGATAAAAATAATTTTTTATATCGACGAAATTTTTTCCGCAAATATTTTTTTTATCCACGAATAACACGAATTTTAACCACGAATTTGTACGAATTTTTTCTAATTTCACGAATTAAAAAATCCTTCGGATTTTTTTCCAATCGACGCATGATTGATAATCATTTAATCACGGTTCAGACATTATTCACTGTTCACTGTTCGTTATTCACTGTATCCGTCCTGTAAATCCGTTCAATCTGCGTCGTCCGCGTGCCATCATCCATCATACTTCATCCATCATCCTTCTCCAATCCCGTTATTCATGTAAAGAATCCTGCACGTAAAATCACAGATTTACACGCAGATATTAATTTAGTTTGCGGATTTGTGGCGATGTATTATGTTTTTTTGTACTTTTGCGCATTACTTAGGTTGTTTTTATAGTGAATAAATTTAAAATTAATACGATGAATCGACATTTTTTATACACGGCAATATGTATTTGTGTATCGGTCTTCAGGATTGAAGCACAGAGTGTTTACCCCTATCCTGCCGAAGACGGATATTTCAGGCAGGCTACGGATTTATACGACAGGGAGATGTATCGCGCATCCATGGAAAAGCTGTCTGCGGCAAAAACCGAGTCCGAAAACGTTTTGACAAAGGACGATATTGCATTCTACGAAACCATGATTGCCCTGTATAACGAACAGAGCAACGCCGAAGCGCTGCTGCTGGGCATAATAAACTCCAAACCGAAAAATATCCGTTATCCGGAGGCAGTGTTCGGCTACGGTCGTTATCTGTACGGCAAAGGGAAATACAGGGATGCAACGGAAGCGTTCGGGCGCATATCCGCATCCGAAGTTCCGGCGGCGGAACGGGCTGAATATTACTTCAAATCGGGCTACAGCAACTACAAGTCGGGCAATACGGACGCCGCCGTCGACGATTTCCGGAAAATCAAGGACCAGAGAAACATGTATGCCGATGCCGCTTTATACTACTATTCGCACATCGAATACGAAAAAGGCAATTATGTTACTGCCGACCAGGGTTTCGAACGCCTGAAGACAAACCCCTCCTATGCCTCGGTAGTGCCGTATTACACGCTTCAGATTGCATTCATACAAAAGAATTTCGACAAGGTCATCACCGACGGGGAAGAGTTTCTGTCCCTGTCGTCCGAAAGCAGGATGGGCGAAATTACACGTCTTCTTGCCGAAGCGTACATGCAGAAGGGCAACATTAAAAAAGCGGCGGAATATCTCGATAAATACGAAAAATCCGTTTCGAAGCTGACGCGCGAAGATTATTACCTGAAAGGCTTTATCGCCTATCGGGATACAAACTACGCTTCGGCGGCGCGCAGTTTTGCATCGGCGGCAGCCAACGCTAAAGATTCGTTAAGTCAGATGGCGGATTATCATCTGGGCGACTGCTATATTCAGACAAATGCCAAACAGGATGCCCTGGGCGCTTTTATGAGAGCTTCGCAGGCGAATTTTGACCGGACGGTGCAGGCGGATGCCTTTCTTAACTATGCGAAACTGTCGCTGGAACTGCAAAACAACGAAGCTCCGATGCTTGCATATCTCGAAAAATATCCCGCCGAAATCAACAATTCGGATTTGCTGACCTACAGAGCCGCATCTGCCGCAAAAAAGGGCAATTACAGCGAAGCAATCGACCTGCTGCAATCCATCCCGAACCTTTCGGCGACGGAACTGTCGGCAATACAGCGCCTCGCTTTTGCCGCCGGCGCCGATTTGGCGAAGAAAAAGGATTATGCCAAAGCCATAGCGATGTTCGACCTTGCCATAAACGGCTCCGTGCCGGGTACCGACAATTCCGTAAAGGCTCTGTCGATTTACGGAAAAGCCAACGCTACGTATGCTCTGGAAAACTACGGCGCGGCACGCACTCTTTTCCAAACGTTTATCAACACCGCCGGCTCGTTCAATCTGCCGGAATACAGCATCGCCCACTACAACATCGGATACTGCTGTTTCAAGGAGCAGAACTACGAACAGGCGCTCACCTGGTTCAGGAAATACATCAGTTTTGAAGCGAATGCGTCGAAAAAAACCGTGTATCTCGGCGACTGCTACAACCGTATCGGCGACTGTTATTTCAAAAAACGCGATTACCGGCTTGCCGCGGACAATTACTCGACAAGCGAAAGTCTGGGTATCTCCAATCCCGACTATTCTGCCCTGCAGCGGGGAATATCGCTCGGTTTTACCGCCGGCGCCGAGGCTAAAATCAACGCACTGAAACATATCCCGCGCATGTATCCCAATTCGAGCCGCATACCCGCCGCCTATTACGAGCTGGGACGGACATATCAGCAGCAGATGAAATACGACGATGCGGTTGCCGCATTTCAGTCGGTCGTATCGAAATACCGCTCGTCGCCCGTATATCCCACCTCGCTGGTCGAGTTGGGATTAATCGAACTGAACAGGGGGAATCCCGACAAGGCGCTCGCGTATTATCAGCAGGTTGTCGACCAGTTTCCCAATTCGCCGGCGGCGCAGAATGCGATGGAAGGGATAAAAGATATCTACATGGAACAAAACCGCATGGATGAATATATCAGCTATTCCAACAGAGTTGGCAGGGGTATCAGTAATCCCTCAGAAAAAGATTCTCTGATATTTACGGCGGCAGAACGGCTGTATCAAACCGGCGACTGCGCAAAGGCTCTGCCTGCAATGAAAAAATATCTGGAAGATTATCCGGCGGGGATATTCCGGACGTCCGCGAATTTCTATCTGGCTGATTGTGCGCTGAAACAGCAGGATTACAACGAAGCTCTGAACGGTTACGGTTACGTTGTCGCTCAGCCGGCAAACGAATTCACCGAAACCGCATGGTCGGGAATCGCCCGCGCAAATTACAATCTGCAAAACTACAGCGACGCGGCGGCGGCTTTCGCGCAGGTCAAAAGCATGGCGCAGACTCCCGTCGGAAAGTTCGACGCCGAACTTGGTCTCATGCGTTCTTATGCCGCCATGGGCGACGACGAGCGGGCTGCCGTTTCGGCGAATGTGGTTGCCGCATCAGCGGGGATAGCGCCGGAACTGAAAAGAGAAGCAAACCTGATAGTCGGGCGGGCATACCAGAAGTCGGGCAATTACGACAAGGCTGTGGAAACATTCAAGTCCCTGGCGACAGACCTCAATCAGGCGATAGACGCCGAAGCCCAATACCGGCTGATTGCCTCGTATTTCGCACAGAAAAAATACAAGGAAGCGGAGGACGAAGTTACCACTTTCGGCGAAAACTCGCGACAGCTTTACTGGGTGGCAAAATCGTTTATCGTGCTTGGAGAGATTTATGCCATCAGGAATAACAATGCACAGGCAAAGGCGACATACGAATCGGTAATAGAAAACTATAAACGTCAGGACGACGGAGTTATCGAGGAGGCACAACGAAAGTTGAACGCACTTCCGGAATAGTCCGCTGTTCCGGTTGACGGTCGGGAATTATACATAAAGAGCGTGAGTAAAAGAAACTTGTATAAACTGCTTTTATTGTCGGCAGGTTTTGCCGCTCTCGGTTTTATGGTCTGTAAAATAGGTATTGACGCCATAATTCAGGGAGCGGTAAAGATGAAACTGTGGTTTTTCGTCATCGTTTTCCTGTGGTTTTTTATTTATATGCTGAATGCCCTGGCATGGAAAATGATAATATACAACGAAAAAGGCGATAAAAAGCCTTCGTTCGGATTTTTGCTGCGAACAACAATCACCGGATTTGCAATAAACTACATCACCCCGTTTGCCGAAATAGGAGGCGAACCGTACAAAATCATACTTTTGAGGGACTATATGGGTTCGGCAAAAGCGGCATCCTGCGTGATATTGTATTCGATGATGCATGTATTTGCGCACATCATATTCTGGATGATTTCGATTGTTCTGGTTTTGATATTTCTCAAACCGGCATGGATACCTTTTGTGCTGCTGTCCGCCCTGTTCGTCGCGTTCTTTTTCGCCGTACTGCTGTTTATCAGAGGCTATCGCAGAGGTTTGATTGTACGCACATTCAGGATACTGACAAAAATTCCGTTCGTCAAAAAATGGGCGGGGCGAATAACCGAAACGCAGCAGGATAAACTGAAGGAGATGGATTACCATATTTCGCATCTGCATACTCACAGGCGTTCGGCTTTCTATCTGTCGTTCATTGTCGAACTTGCATCGCGCTTTCTGATGTGCTGCGAGGTGAATGTCATTATGTTTGCCCTGACGGACATGTTTCCCGCCCTGCACGTGTCGTTTCTCGATGCGATAATAATAACGGCGGGCTACTCGCTGTTTGCCAATATGGTATTCTTCATCCCCATGCAGATAGCGTCGAAGGAAGGCGGTTACATGCTTGCATTCGAGGTTCTTGCGATGCCCTCAAGTCCCGCGTTCATTGTGAGCATCATCACGCGCATAAGAGAGCTGGTCTGGATTTTTATCGGGATAGTTCTTCTCAAAATGAGCAGGGAAACAGTCAATTCGGATTATAAAAATATAAAAAATGAATACAGCGAATAAAACAGCATCCGTACTTTTGGAGATAAAGGCGGTGAAATTGAGTGTAAACAAACCTTTTACATGGGCGTCGGGCTGGAAATCGCCCATATACTGCGACAACAGAAAAATATTGTCGTACCCCGAAGCGCGAAAATCGGTCTGCAAAAGTTTTGCCGCGCGCATAAAAGAGCTTTATCCCGAAACGGAAGTGATTGCAGGGGTGGCGACCGGCGCCATAGCTCTCGGAATAATGGTTGCCGAAGAGCTGAACCTGCCGTTTGTTTATGTCAGAACAGCGGCTAAAGATCACGGATTGGGAAACCTGATTGAGGGAGAACTTCCCGAACGTGCCAAAGTTACGGTTATCGAAGACCTGATTTCGACGGGATTAAGCAGTATCGCCGCCGTCGAAGCCCTGAGGAAAGCCGCCGCCGAAGTACTCGGTCTGCTGGCTGTGTTTTCCTACGAATTTGATACGGCACGACGGAATTTCGAGGCTGCAAAGTGCGATTTCCACACGCTCAGCAATTACTCGACCCTCCTGAAAGAAGCAGTCAAATCGAACTATATAGAGGAAAAAGATTTGGAACTGCTGAAAACATGGCGCGAAGCGCCCGATAAATACACGGGAACAGTCTGAGGATTTTATCGCCGCCCCGAAAGAGACATTTTTTAAACACAGAGGTCGCAAAGTTTATATCGTTGACAATATTCCCTTTGCGCCCTCTGCGAAAATTCTTTGCGAACTTTGCGTTTAAAAAACATCTCTTTCTCTACAGCCTGTCGCCGGAAAACGGCGGGGAGGCGTTTTCGTCCGTCAATAATGAAACATATCCACCATGCCCAACTGGCTTAATTTTATTTTCATGTACGTAAGGTACAATTGCAGCAACCTTACATCCAGATTGCCCTGCATGTAAGTTACTGACAGTTGTTTCTCCTGATGTTTCATTATCACTATTTCTTTTTTATCGGCAGTGCCGGGGTCGTGGAAATAAGTTGCTTCGGTTACTTTCCCTTTTTTCGATGTCATCAGGATTTCGTACCCGTTCAGCGCCTGTTTCAATTCGGCAACTTTACTGTTGTCATTCAGTATAAGACTTTTTAATTTCTGCGGATAATTTTTCTTGTCCCCTGTGTTTGAAGTACCCGACTTTTGGACTGTCGTTGGAATTGTCGTTATCACCGGAGTGAATAAACTGTCTATTCGTCCGTCGGCAGTAAGTTTTTCCGTTTTTTCCGTAACAATAGTAGTAAAACCCATTGCGTAAATGTCAAATTTGTAGGCATCATTATTAAATGTTGCATCAAGCATGGTTTTTGATAATTCCACATAAGTGGCGCCCTCCTGTTCGGAGTATTTGTTGATAAATTCCTCCACTTTGGAGGTTTGAGACTGTGCATCGACTGCGTAAAAAACCGCAATCAT
>JAISSE010000149.1 GCA_031273285.1 Prevotellaceae bacterium | reverse complement strand
TATGTTTGTATATATTTGGAGGCATCGCCCCCGTGCAGGCACAGTTTGTTTATCAGGAAAGCTGCATGAACGGTACGGGGATTTTTGCCCCCAACGGACACGCATATTACACTGCCGCACGGGGTATTGACGCCCCCGGCAGCGGATGGCTGCGATTAACCGACGATACGGGCGACCAGCTGGGCTATGTCCTTGCCGAAGGCAATTATTCTTCACGACTGGGATTGACGATAGAGTTCGATTTTGTCGTATGGACATCCTCGTCACCCACTCCGGCGGACGGATTCAGTGTTTTCCTGTTCGACGGCTCCGTTACCGACAATGCTTTCGTACCCGGAGCCAAAGGCGGCGCTCTGGGATATCTGCCGCGTAATTCGGAGAGCGGACAGTCAAGCGGTTATCTCGGAATAGGCATCGACGAGTTCGGCAACTACACAAATTACGTCAATAACGGATTTCATCCGCACGCTATCACGATTTGCGGACCATCGAGCGAAAATTACAGTTTTTTAGCCTCCACCTTTTCGGATTTTGCGGAAGCAAAAGACCCTGCTCTGATTAATACAAGTATCTCTTACCCCGGATTTTCCTCTTCGCGACCGTCCGAAAGTCAGTATTTCAGAAGAGTAAAAGTCGAACTTACTCCCAACGGTTCGGGAGGAATGACGGTCAATGTTTATCTGAAAATCGACGTTGCAGGCGCTTTTCTGCATGTGCTTGGTCCCGTGAACGTAGTAAGTATTGCTCCCGAGTATTTGCGAGTGGGTTTTGCCGGAGTAACCGGCGGCTCGACGGCAGTCCACGAAGTCAGGAATGTCGTTATCCGAACTTCGGGCGACTTACTGGCGTTCAAATCGTTTGGCGGATGTATCAAGAGCGTGGACACGCCCGTAAATATTTTTTCGAATATCTACAACGGAAGCAACAAAACAATCGGCAATATTGAAATACTCGACACTCTTCCCGCCGATTTTGTCGCTACAAATGTGAACATTACGGGCGGATCGTGGACTTATTCCCCGCCGCCGCTCACAGGAACGCTGTTGCCGGATGAACGTACCGTTTATACATATTTTATAGATATTGTCAGTAACACGAATGCACGAATCACATGGACGGGTTATTTCAGCAGTCTGGCTAAAAATCAGCCTATTGTGAGCAGCGTATACGCTGTTCCCGTTGCCGAGGATTTTCTGACCGACGACAATTATGCTTCGGAAACAACATATTTCACTCCGCTTCCGTCGATACAGGATATTGAAGTTTGCAGACTCGAGCCGCTCAATATTCCCGAAATAGAACCTGTTACGGGACATACCGTCAAATGGTTCGATTCGAATATGGCGGAATTGCCGGATATGTCTCCGCCCGGCTCGACTGTTGCCGGAAATCATGCATATTATATTAAATATTCGAACAATACCGTTAAATGCGAAGGCGACAGCACAAAGCTGGAAATCAATGTGCACCCGCTGCCCGAAGCCGACTTTGAGACTGTTAAAAGCGGCATCTGCTACGACAATATTCCGACGGTTACGCTTAAAAATCTTACGGATACCAATATATACCATATTTTTCGGGATTCGCTGATGAACGAAAAGATTGTTTCCGTTACCGGAGTTACGGAATATTCGCAGCAGATGCAGCGTTTGCAGAATACCCAAAACTATTATATTCAAGTGGTAAACAGTTATTCTTGCGTTCGGAAGGATGTAACGAAAATAACTTTCGAGCCTGTAACCGTATCAATACTAACCGATAAATTGCCCGTATTCAGGGAAAAATCCGAATACGACTATCAGCTCGAAACCGACGCCGAATCGCCGTATTTTTCTATTGTGGAGGGAAATCTGCCTGCCGGAATCGTGATGGACAATCTGGGAGCCATAACGGGCAAACCGCAAACGGGGGAATACGGAAGCTGGGATTTCACCGTGCGGGTAACCGATATAAACGGCTGTACGACAAGCAGAACATATCCTTATGATGTTGACATCTTCATCCCTAAAATCTTCACTCCGAACGGAGACGGAATAAATGATTTTTTTCTGAAAGGCTTCAAAATAATCGTATCCGACCGTTTGGGGATAACGATTTTTGAAGGTGATGACGGCTGGGACGGTACATACAATGGAAAACCGGCGCCCGAAAATATTTATTATTACAAGGCGCTCCTGCCGAACGACAAAATCACGACGGGATATATAGGATTGATAGGCAGGGAATAGTGAATAACGAATAGTGAATAGTGAATAACGAATAGTGAATAGTGAATAACGAATAGTGGACAGTGAATAACGAATAGTGGACAGTGAATAGAATTTTACAGACGGGACTTTGATTACAGTGCGTTCAAGGCAAGCGTTATGATAGACAGGAATCGGCAAATATTCGTATTTCAATGTTTTTTCGACGTAAAAAACGTTCTTTCGACATGCAAACAAGCGGCAAAACCGTCTCGAATCTATCTTTTGCAACCGTATTTGCAATAAAAAAGCTATCGGTATATTGTTGAAAACAAGTCGGATAAAAAAATATTTTTGCAATTCTGAATAACTATCGAAAAATCTTATTACCTTTGCGGTTTAAATAGTTATTGTATAAACTAATAAAAAGGAGGATAGAACCATAGCAGCGCCTTTCAGGAAACCTGGTGGAGTAAGGAGAAATGTAAATCGGCCGAGCGACAGAAGAAACGATATCTCGGTGAAGATTAACAACGAAATAACGGCGAAAGAAGTCCGTGTCATAGGAGAAAATCTGGATACGCCCGGAATATATCCTATTGCTGTTGCTTTGCGTATGGCGGGAGAACAAAATCTGGATTTGGTCGAAATATCGCCCAATTCGGTACCGCCGGTATGCCGGATAGTTGATTTTCAGAAATATCTGTATCAACAGAAAAAGCGACAGAAAGAAATTAAAGACAAAGCCGTGAAAACGGAACTTAAAGAAATACGATTTGGTCCGCATACGGATGAACATGATTATCAGTTTAAACTGAAACACGCGCGCAGTTTTCTCGAAAACGGGGACAAAGTGAAAGCGTTCGTGTTTTTCAAGGGGCGCTCCATTCTGTTTTCCCAGCAGGGCGAAATCCTTCTGCTGCGTTTAGCCAACGATTTGGAAGATGTGGGAAAGGTGGAGTTTATGCCGAAACTGGAAGGAAAGCGTATGACTATCATAATCATACCCAGACCAAAGAAAAAATGAATATCAGGATAAATTAAATTAAAATAAGATGCCAAAAATGAAAACAAATTCCGGTGCAAAAAAGCGCTTCGATGTAACCGGAACAGGAAAAATTAAGCGCAAACATGCCTACAAGAGGCATATTCTGACAAAGAAGACAACAAAGCAAAAACGCAATCTGACTTATTTCGGGATTATTTCCGACGTCGACAAGTCGCGCGTTAAGAAAATGTTGGTAATGTAATGTTTTTAAACAGAGTTTTTTAAGTTTTAACCCGGAAGCACGGCTTGTAAAAGAATTTCATTAAACGGAAATCGCCTGCTCCCAAAAAAATAGTAAAATTATGCCAAGATCAGTAAATTCAGTTGCTTCAAGAGCACGAAGAAAGAAAATTTTAAAGCAGACACGAGGTTATTTTTTGGCTCGCGCCAATGTGTGGACGGTCGCAAAAAATACTTACGAAAAAGGTTTAACATACGCATATCGTGACCGCAAAACGAAAAAACGCAATTTCCGTTCACTGTGGATACAGCGTATAAATGCGGCTGTACGCCCCTACGGATTAACGTATTCGCGTTTTATCTGCAAACTGGGAGAAAGCAATATCGAGTTAAACCGCAAAGTATTAGCAGACCTTGCAATGAATCAACCTCAAGCATTTGAGGCAATAGTCAAATCGTTAAAGTAAAAATCGTATCCTGATATTTAAAAAACCGCCCCGACAGGCGGTTTTTTTATTATATGCTTATGAATTAAGTACATGACAAAATTTTTGTTAAAAATTGTTTTTTGGTCGTCGCGTCGCATGTATGCAGAGACGTGGCGCGCCACGTCTCTGCGGCGAATCCACGCATGATTGAAAAATCCTGTGAATCCTGCAAATCCTGTTAATCTTGTGAAAAACCATGGAAATACGCGGAATCAGAACACTATCTTTGGGTTAAGGATATACCATCCCCGTTCCACACGCAAAAAGGTAGCCTTGCAATAGGGTGAATCTTTGTATTTTTCGTTCATTGCCATGATGCTGTTGATATAGGTTCGTTTTTTGCGGTAAGGAGGAAGAATTTCGTCGGGCATCATAGCGGTAAACTGTTCCAAGCCATGCATATTGAAAGCGCCTATTTTTTCAGTTGTCGGATTTGCCGTGTATGTGGCTTTTACAGGCTGACTGTCAGCTGTATTACGCATCAGTATCAGGAGAAAAAACAACATGCTGTGCGAACCGATACGGAATTGTCGATTATCACATTCATAGACGATTGCCTGCGGACGCAT
>JAISSE010000147.1 GCA_031273285.1 Prevotellaceae bacterium | reverse complement strand
ATGGTATAATTTTTGATGTACGGAAGTTGTAATTTTGCGCAAAATTAATGACTGATTATGGTTAAGAAAAATATATTACATATCGGCGAACAAACCAAAGCCGTCCATGCAGGTGAACGTCCGGATTCCGCGACTAAGGCGTCGGCGCCTAACATAGTGATGTCCACCACATTTGTGGTGGATTCCGAGACGGGATTTTCGGTAGAAGGAATGGACGAAAACGACGCATGGGTTTATACCCGCTGGGGCAATCCGACAATTCGTCAGTTGGAAGAAAAACTGGCTGCACTGGAAGAAGCGGAAACTGCCGTGGCTTTTGCGAGTGGTATGGGAGCCATTGTCGCCCTGTTGTTCCATCTGCTGAAATCCGGCGACCATGCCATTATCAGTGATGTTGCTTATGCGGCTTTGTCGGAGATAACCAACGAGTTGATACCGGAATTGGGCATAGAAATAACCAAAGTCAATACATCCGATACGGAAGCTGTCAGCGCGGCAATAAGAGACAATACCAAACTGATTTATGTGGAAACGCCATGTAATCCGATACTTCGGCTTACGGATATTGGCGCCGTCGCGCTAATCGCCCATAAGGCGGGAGCGAAACTGGCTGTGGATTCTACTTTTGCCACGCCCGTCGCAACCAAGCCTTTGCAATTGGGCGCAGATTTCGTTGTTCATTCTCTGACCAAATATCTTGGCGGTCACGGGGATGCTTTGGGGGGAGTTCTCCTTGGCAATAAATCCGAACTTGTACCTTTGCGCAAGAAAACGTCAATTCGTTTGGGAGGGACGATAAGCCCGTTCAATGCATGGCTCATTATCAGAGGTCTGGCTACTTTGCCTTTGCGCATGCGCGTGCATCAGGAAAATGCGTTGAAAATAGCCGCGTATCTGGAACAGCATCCCAAAGTCGGCAGAGTGATTTATCCCGGTCTGAAATCGCATCCGCAACATGAACTTGCCGAAAGGCAGATGAAAAACTTTTCGGGGATTGTTACGTTTCAAGTGAAAAATCGGGAAGATGTACGAAAAATTGCCGACAAACTGCAAATAATCCACTATGCTGTTTCTTTGGGGCATCATCGCTCTCTGATTTTTTATCTCAACAGTAAAGATTTGCTGCAAACGTCGTTTAAATTTGCTGCATCCGAACAATATGATTCGTGGAACGCTTTTGCCGGAGAGGGGATTTTCCGTTTGTCGGCAGGGCTGGAAAATGCCGAAGATTTGATTGCCGATTTGGAGCAGGCATTGGACAATTAATGAATCCTGACAAATAATAATATACAGATGCGGGGCGAACACATTGAGAGGTGTTCGCCCACGGGATTGAGGAAATGTTTTGTTTGTTTCGGAAAAACAGCTTAATTTTGCCGAAAAAATCGGATATTATGGATATTTTATTATTACAGACAGACATAAAATGGCAATCGCCGGAAGAGAACAAAACGCACATCAAAACCGTTATCGAATCTTCGCCAAAAGCGGATATTATTATTCTTCCGGAGATGTTCACGACAGGTTTCTGCATTTCAGCCCAAAATGTAGCCGAAAAAGCCGATACTCTTACTCTTGAATGGTTACAAAATACGGCGCAAGAGAAAAATTCCGCCATTGCCGGCAGTATTGCCGTTGAAGAAAACGGCAAATATTACAACCGCTTCTATTTTGTCCGACCCGACGGCAGTTATTCGGCTTATAACAAACGACATCTGTTTTCTTTTGCGGGTGAAACCAACGAATATGCGGCAGGCAGCGAACGTGTCGTTGCGGAATACGGAGGATTCGGAATACTGCTGCAGGTATGCTATGACATACGTTTTCCTGTTTTTTCGCGTAACAAAGGTGATTATGACATGATTATCTACGTTGCCAACTGGCCTGTCTCCCGCATAGGCGCATGGAATACTCTGCTGGCGGCGCGTGCGATAGAAAATCAGTGCTATGTTGCCGGAGTTAATCGCACCGGTTCGGATCCTGCGGCGAAATACAGCGGAGGAAGCGCCCTGATTGATTTTCTCGGCAAACCGCTGGCATCAGCAAAATCGGACGGAGAAGAAGCGGTACTGGGCAGTATAGACCTTCAGCCGTTGAATAATTTCCGTGAAAAATTCCCCGCACTTGCGGATGCCGATAAATTCACTGTGGAATGAAGCTGTCTCGGAAGCACGCAGATGACGCGGATTTTAAGGATTTACACAGATAAATAAAAGAACCGCCATATTATCAAATAAATGATAATCTGCGAATTACGGTAATTTTTACCGACTAATGCTTAATTCTATTAACTTTGCAGCGGATTCGAGAATGGTCAATATTGGTATAATTAAATGAATAACAGTATAATAAAACATAAATTCGGTAAAAGTACGGATACATACGACGAAAATGCTTATGCTCAGAAGGAAATCGCAGGGAAACTTGCCGCCCTGATATCCGCCCTGTACCCTCACACACCGGAGATTATACTGGAAATAGGTTGCGGTACGGGGTTATTGACAAAAAACATCCTTCCCCTGTTTGCCCATGCATACTATTATCTTAACGATATAAACGATAAAGTCGAGTTTTTGATGGATTCTCTGTTTCCGAAAAGCAATTATACGTTTATAGGCGGTGATGCACAGTCGGTTGACTTTCCCGACAAAATAGATTTGCTGGTGTCTTCATCTACCCTCCAATGGTTTGACAATCTTGATGTTTTTGCAGACAAGGCGCACCGAAGCCTTTCGCCGAAAGGCTATATGTTTTTGTCTGCTTTCGGTAAAAACAATCTCAAGGAAATACGGGAAATAACGGGTACGGGTCTGGAATATCCTTCGTCGGATTATTTGCGGAATTTATTTTCGGACGGTTTCGAACCGGTACATCTGTCGGAAGAAGAAATACCGGTGTTTTTTGACTCGGCAACCGACATACTTTCACATTTTCGGAGAACCGGCGTCAATGCAGGTTGTTCGGGGATAATGAGAACGCAGTCAAAATTAAAATCATTTTGCAACAAATACGACAAAATGTTTTCGGACGGAACAAAGGTAATATTGACATATAACCCGATTTATCTGGTTTTAAAGAAAATATAATGGGACAGGCAATTTTTGTAACGGGGATAGACACCAACATCGGTAAAAGTTATGCAACCGGCTATCTGGCAAAGAAATACGCGAAGGAAGGCTATACGGTCATCACTCAAAAACTTGTACAGACGGGAAACAGCGGTATTTCGGAAGATATTGAAATACACAGGAAAATCATGGGAACGGGACTTTTGCCGGAAGATCTCGACGGTACGACCTGCCCGCTGGTATTGTCATATCCCGCTTCGCCGCATCTTGCCGCCCGGATAGACGATGTCCGCATAGATATCGCAAAAATACAAAATGCGACTAATATCCTGAAAGCCAAATATGACATGACGCTTATCGAAGGTGTCGGAGGCATAATGTCGCCTCTGACCGAAGGCTATACCGCGCTGGACTATGTCAGGGACGAGAAACTGCCTGTGATTGTGGTAACATCGCCGCGGCTCGGCAGCATCAATCATACCCTGCTCACACTCGAAATATGCCGGTACGAAAAAATTAAACTGATTGGCGTAGTGTACAATAAATTCAGGACGAAAGACAGAGTGATATGCGAAGACACTGCGGAATATCTGCAAAATTATCTGAGAGGTAATTTCACCCGGATTATGTGGATGGAAATACGGAATAAAACCGTGCGTTCATGGATTTTGGAGTGATTGAGATCAATAAAAAACACCGTATCCTGAAATAAATATGCGGATTTTATATAATGATATACAGAACTTTAGACCATGAGCAAAAATTATGCGGCAAAATAAAATCAATCTGTTTGCATCACAATCAAATGAAAATATTATCTTTGCCTTCTGGTTAAATATATAATTACGAATTAAAAATTACGAATTACGAACGATTTAACATGTTTGTTCACAATGGTTCATGGGAATGATACATGGGAATATTTTTTGTAATTTAAATAAGATTGGTTGTTTTATGAATGAATCTATTGTTACGGCAGGAAGTAAAGTGAAGTCCGTCAGAGAATCCAAACTGATTGACACGGCGACCCTGTCCGAACGCACGGGACTTACGGTCGATCAGATTGAAACGATCGAAAACGGAGCATCCCTGTCTTTGTCGCCATTGATTAAAATAGCAAGGGCGCTGGGTGTCAGGCTGGGAACATTTTTAGACGATGTCGAATCGGACGGGCTTGTTGTCTGTCGAAAAGAGGACTACAACAAGGGCGTAAGGTTCAATTCCTCCAAGGACGACACCAAACATCTGGATTACTATTCGCTGGCAAGAGCAAAATCGGGACGCTACATGGAGCCGTTTATCATCGAAATAAACAATTCCAAAGGCGATGATTTTGTTTTCTCATCTCATGAGGGTGAGGAGTTTATCTATTGTTTAGACGGAGTTGTGGAGGTTATGTACGGACAGAAAAGCTATACTCTCAATTCCGGCGACAGCATTTACTACGATTCGATAGTGGAGCATGGTATTCAGGCGGTAAACGGACAAGCCAAAATTCTGGCGGTTGTTTATGCTCCGATATGATTGTCGAAACTGTTGATTTTGTTGGCGGTTTCAACCGTCGATAATCGGGCGTGCCGTGCTGCTGCGGTATAATCGACCCTGCCATGTGTCCCTGATTTCAAGATTTTTCTCGAAAAGGGCGAGAAGTTGGTCGTTACGCAAAGAACACCATGCCGGTACAGCCAAAAACTTCGGAGGCACTTCTCCCGCAATGCGTTCGACTACGATGTCGGGGCGGAGTTTTTCAATCACGCCGGTCATGAAGTCGATATATTCGGGTACGTCGAAAATATGGAAATCGGAAGCGCTGCGCATGTATTCTTTTGTTATTTCGGTGTTTTTCAGCAGCTGCAACTGATGGAATTTGACGGAATGTATCGGAAGTTCGGAGATAACGGCAATTTCGTCGAGCATTTCCCGCACCGTTTCGCCCGGAAGTCCGAACATCAGGTGGATACCGGTCGTTATTCCGCGTGCCGCCGTTTCTTCAATTGCCCTGCGCGAACATTCGAAATCGTGTTTGCGGTTGATTCGTTTCAATGTCCTGTCATAACACGATTCCACTCCGTATTCCAGAACAATATGGTGTTTTTCCGATAATTCGGCAAGATAATCAAGTTTTTCCGCATCGACACAGTCGGGACGGGTACCGATGACCAGTCCAATCACGCCGGGATATTCCAGAGCTTCGGAATATATCGTTTTCAACTGTTCCGTACGGGCGTAAGTATTCGAATAAGCCTGAAAATAAGCCAGAAACCTGTCGGCGCGGCGATAGCGTCGGGCGTGAAACTCTATGCCTTCGGCAATCTGTTCGGTAACGGACTTTTGCGGAAGGCAATACGAAGGATTAAAACTGCTGTTGTCGCAATAGGTGCATCCGCCTTTCCCCAGCAGTCCGTCTCTGTTGGGACAGGTAAAACCGGCATCAATAGATACTTTCTGCACTCTTCCGCCGAATGTCCTCACGAAATATCCCGCATAACTGTTGAATCGCCTGTTGTCACCCCAAAAATATTTCTCCATTTAATCACTGTTTATTCCGCAAAAGTATAAAAAATCGGGAAATACACTAAATCTTATTTTGAGATGCCATGAAAAATATTGAGTGCGTTTGCCCCGTAATAAACCCAAAATGATTAGAATCTTATTCCCGAAATTGATGTAATTTTTGTCGGAATATTCAATACTCCGGCAATCTTTTTCCTGTTTGGAGATTGCTTCATTGTTCATTGCTCGTTCCTCACAATGAACAATTCGCAATGACGACAGGGCGGGAACAACACAACGCTGTCCGTCATCAGTAGTAGTACGGCGAGGCACGAGCCGGAAGCAATCTCTCAAGCCGGACAAGTCGGAACAAAAAAGGAAAAATATTCTAATGGGCATTTGGGGATAAATTTGATCAAAGATGGGACGCAAAAAGAAAGGACATCAGCCCGTGGAGAGTACCTGCGCCGAAGAAGTTGAGCAGACAGTTTGGCGACGACTTGCAAAAAATCAAAAGATATGAGTTCGACTTATGCTTTGGTTTCCGGTGATTTGTTTCCGCAAACTACGGACTGAAAGACAGGGATTTTTTCCTTTATCGTATTGCCGAATATTTTTCACAGCACCTCAAAATAAGATTTAGCCAAAATAAACTAATTTTGCACCGTGTTTTTATATATACAAACAGGATTAAATGGTTAAAATACTGGGAATCGAATCATCTTGCGACGACACTTCGGCTGCTGTGATATGCG
>JAISSE010000139.1 GCA_031273285.1 Prevotellaceae bacterium | reverse complement strand
TGTGAAAAATTTCCGCATATTCGAAAAAACTTCTTAACTTAGCGGCGATTTAATTTATTAAACTCGTATAAAAATGAGACTGTTATTGATAAGTAACTCCACAAATCCGGGCGAAACATACCTGGATTATCCGAAAAAGCATATACAAACGTTTTTGGAGAAGGAGGGAAATATTAGAGAAGTGCTTTTTGTGCCTTATGCTGCGGTTACTTTTTCGCACGATGCGTATGTCGACAAAGTTGGGCAGCGATTCGACGAATTTGGCGTAAAAGTGAGGGGCATACACAGGGAAAGCGACCCTGTTGCGGCTGTAAGAGCGGCTCAAGCCATTGTTGTGGGCGGAGGAAACACCTTCCGGCTGCTGAAATACGTCCGGGAATCGGGTATTGTAAACGCCGTCAGGGAAAAAGTCGGGAACGGAACGCCTTACGTGGGCTGGAGCGCCGGTTCGAACATGGCTTGTCCGACTATCTGCACGACAAACGACATGCCCATTGTCGAGCCGGACAGTTTCGAGGCTTTCAACCTGATACCTTTCCAGATAAACCCCCATTATCTCGACGCTCATCCTCAGGGTCATGCAGGTGAAACAAGAGAGCAGCGAATCGAAGAATACATTGCAGCCAATCCCGGCAGATATGTCGCAGGATTGAGAGAAGGCTGTATTTTTCTGTTTGAAGACGGGAAACTGAGCCTTATAGGCGACAAACCCGTCAGAGTGTTTAAAAACGGGCAGAAACCCGTCGAGGTTAATGCCGGAGAAGATTTCGGTTTTTTGTTTACATCTTGAATCATTCGGAATTGGCTACGCCGAACTTACGTTTGACTGCGTCGAACTTCGTTTCGTAATTTTTAATTTTTAATTCGTAATTATATTAAGTAAAAATGCCTTCATTGAAAGAAATAAGAGGAAGAATAAATTCCGTTTCGGCAACCCTGAAAATAACGGATGTTACCCGAATGATATCTTCCGCAAAGCTGCATAAAGTGCAGGGGTCGTTAAATTCTTTTTCGTTTTATAAAAAAAGCATATCATCAACGTTTTACGACCTTGTCGATTCGCTGGCGGAAACAAATATCCCGCTGATGACGCCGAATGTCGATACTAAGAAAGTGTTAATCGTGTCATTTTCGTCGAATACCGGTTTGTGCGGAGCCTTCAATACCAATGCCATTAAAAAAACCGCGACAGTGATGGGAAGTTACCGGGCAAAATCGTATGATGTAATACTGTATGCCATAGGCAAAAAGATTTACGACGGATTTTCGCACAACAAAAACATTACGCTCGAAAACATCAGTCCGGAAATATACGACCATCCCTCGTATGCAAAAGTGTCGGAGATTGCTGAGAAAATCATCACAATGTATCTGAACAGGGAAGTCGATGAAGTTATAATGATATATAACCGGTTTAAAAACATTCTCACTCAATATATTGCGGAGAAAAAACTGTTGCCGCTGATAAACGGTAACGGACACAAGGATTCGTATCCCGATTATATTATGGAACCGGACAGGGAAACTCTGGTGAGCGTTCTTGCTCCTCAAATCGTGAAACTTGAGTTCTACGAAACCTTTCTGGAATCGCTGGCTGCGGAATACGGTGCACGGTCGTCGGCAATGCAGGCGGCTACCGACAATGCCAACGATTTGCTCGACGAGCTAAGCTCTCAATACAATAAAGTCCGGCAATCCGCAATCACCGGTGAGTTGATTGACATCGTCGGCGGTTCGGAAGCACTGAGGTAATGGAAGACCCTAACCGTTTGCCGTCGGGTCATCTGCCAACTTCCAGAAAAGAAATGGAATACATGGGATGGAATCAGGCAGATGTGATATTCTTTTCCGGAGATGCGTATATCGACCATCCGGCATTCGGAACCGCGGTTATTGCAAGAGTACTGGAAAATGCGGGACTGAAAGTGGCTGTTGTTCCGCAACCGAACTGGCAGGACGATTTGCGCGATTTTAAAAAACTCGGCGCGCCGAAACTCTTTTTTGCCGTCAATGCGGGGGTTATGGACAGTATGGTAAACAGATACACCGCAAACAAACGGACAAGAAGCGACGACGCCTACACTCCCGACGGAAGAGCAAATGCGCGTCCCGACCGCGCCGTTACGGTATATTCCCGAATCATCAAACAGCTGTATCCCGATATTCCCGTTGTTATCGGAGGCATCGAAGCCTCGCTCAGACGGCTGACACATTACGATTTCTGGGACGATGCGCTGAAACCTTCGATACTCGTGGACTCCGGCGCCGACTGTCTTGTTTACGGACAGGGAGAAAAGCCTGTTGTCGCTATTGCCGAAGCCATTATGCAGGGAAACGGGAAGGCGATTTACGATATTCCCCAGACGGCTTTCGCGATTCCGCGGAATATGTCGGACAGATTTGCCGAAAATTGCATCCGGCTGCATTCCTACGAGCAGTGCCTTGCGGACAAAGATAAATTCGGCGAAAATTTCAGGACAGTCGAAACCGAGTCGAATGCTTTTACGGCAAAGAGACTGCTGGAAAACTGCGGGGATAAAACCATAGTTGTAAATCCTCCCTATCCCGTTCCGGAGACGGATGAACTTGACGGAATATACGGTTTGCCCTTCACCCGACTGCCTCATCCGCGCTACAGGAACAGGACAGTCCCCGCCTACGAGATGATTCGGCATTCAATCTGCATACACCGGGGCTGTTTCGGAGGATGCAGCTTTTGTACAATCTCGGCTCATCAGGGAAAATTTATCGCAAGCAGGTCGGAAAAATCCGTACTCGACGAGCTGGACAAAGTGGTAAACATGCCCGATTTCAAAGGGCATATATCCGATTTGGGAGGTCCGGCGGCGAATATGTACCGTACGGGAGGCAAAAATAAACGCGCCTGCATGACATGCCGCCGACCCTCGTGTTTATTTCCCAAAATATGTGCCAATCTGAACATGAATCATGCTCCTCTGCTGGATTTGTACGCGGCTGTCCGTAAACATCCGAAGGTGAAAAAAGTGTCGATAGGGAGCGGAATAAGATACGACATGTTTCTGAACGATGCCGGATTTATTGATGATACGGGCAGGAAATATTTCGAGACGGTGACGCGGTATCACGTTTCGGGACGGCTGAAAGTGGCTCCGGAACATACTTCCGACAGGGTTCTGGATTCGGTACGAAAACCTTCCTTCAGGCTGTTTCTGAAACTTAAAGAATTGTTCGACAAACTGAACAGACAAAAAGGTTATCGAACACAGCTGATACCGTATTTCATTTCCGGATTGCCTCATTGCAGGGAAGATGACATGAAACGGCTGTCGGCAATCATGTCCCGCACGGGCTATAAACTTGAGCAGGTACAAAGTTTCACTCCCACGCCCATGACCCTGGCTTCGACCATTTTTTACACGGGAAAAGACCCTTATACCGGCGAGAAAGTCTATATTGCCAAAACGGCGGAAGAACGCCGGAAACAGCAGAAATATTTCTTCAGCGATTAAAAAAACATGCAGATACGCAAAATCATACATGTCGATATGGACGCTTTTTATGCTTCAATCGAACAGCGCGACAACGCGGAATATCGCGGAAAACCCGTAGCCGTCGGGTATCCCGAAGCACGCGGCGTCGTTGCGGCTGCCAGCTACGAAGCCCGAAAGTACGGTATCCACTCGGCAATGCCTTCGGTTACGGCAAAAAAGAGATGTCCGCATTTGATTTTCGTTTCGCCACGCTTCGATGTGTATCATGCCGTTTCCGGCGAAATACGGGCTATTTTTCTGGAATATACCGATATGGTCGAACCGCTGTCGCTGGACGAAGCCTTTCTGGATGTTACCGTAAATCATAAAAATATCCCCTCGGCAATTCTCATTGCCCGCGAAATACAGCGGCGAATATACGAAGAAACCCGTTTACACGCCTCTGCCGGAGTGTCGTACAATAAATTTCTGGCAAAAATTGCTTCGGATTATAAAAAACCGAACGGTTTCTTTGTGATTTTACCGCAGGACGCCCTGAAATTTATTGAGACATTGAAGATTGAACGGTTTTTCGGCGTAGGGAAAGTTACGGCTCAAAAGATGCATGAACACGGTATTTTCACCGGGTGGGATTTGAAACAGCGTTCGGAAATGGAACTGGTCAAACTGTTCGGCAAAATCGGACACACTTTCCATGAATATGCGCGCGGGATTGACATGCGGGAGGTTGTGCCGAACAGAATCACAAAATCCGTCAGTTCCGAAACGACATTCCTTACCGACAAGGACTCGCTGCTGCTGCTGAACGTCGAATTGTACAATCTTGCCAAAGAGGTGATTCAACGCATGAACGAGGAATCGTTCTTCGGAAAAACCGTTACCGTCAAAATAAAATATTCCGATTTCAAGATTATCACACGAAGTAAAACTTTTCCGCACAAAATCACCGATTTCTATTTTTTGTGGAATCACGGTAAGGATATGCTGAAACAGATAGATTTGTCGCAAAAGAAAATACGTCTGCTGGGCTTGGGCGTGAGCAATGCGGACAACGAACCGGATAAAAAATATACTCAGCTGGAACTGAATCTATTTTGAAAGCAACGCAGCACGCGGATGACGCGGATTTTTAGGATTTACGCAGATAAATGAAAAAACCGATTAAAACAAACGCCATAAATAGTGCCTGTCCGAAAACTCCTGTTTCTCCAAAAAACCAATATATAACTAATTGATATAGATATGTTTTATAAATATTATATGATGAAATTTTATCCCGAATCTTTTGCGCATATACTCGAATCTTTGAATGATTTGACTCTCGTGAGCAACTTTACAATATTAACGATTTCAAAGTACATATTTTATATGCAGTTCTAAAATCCCGACAGAAAATTATTTGTCTTTATTTACGCCAATATACATTTGTATAATAGATTATTATGAGTTTTAGAGCAGACACTATATACGTCTGCGACGGAATTTCCTCACGTGTCCGGTCAGAAAAACACTAAGCGTTTTTGAAAAAACACAAAGAGTTTTGGGCGAAAACACAAAGAGTTTTTGCAAAAAAGCAAAGAGTTTTTGATGAAAACACAAAGAGTTTTCGG
>JAISSE010000078.1 GCA_031273285.1 Prevotellaceae bacterium | reverse complement strand
CACTATTCACTATCTCCGACAACTCTTTCATCCACAAAGCGTAGCTTGCGTCGCTCGGCATACGCCAGTCTCCGCGCGGGGAAAGATTTACCGAGCCGACTTTGGGACCGTCGGGCAGGCACGACCGTTTGAACTGCTGTGTAAAAAATCTTTTGTAGAACACTTTCATCCAGCCAAGTATGGCGTCATGTCCGTATATACCGGCAAAAGCGATTTTTGCCATGAAAAATATTTTGGAAGGCGAATATCCCAAACGAAGCAGATAGTACAGAAAGAAATCGTGCAGTTCGTAAGGACCCACAATTTCTTCCGTATGTTGCACAATTTCCTGCCGGTCATTGGTCGGCAGCAGTTCGGGAGATATCGGAGTGTCAAGAATGTCTCTCAGTATTTTCCCGACATTTTCTTCCGGAAGAGTATTCGCAACCCAGCTTATCAGGTGTTTGACCAGTGTTTTGGGAATACCCGCATTGACCGCGTACATCGACATGTGGTCGCCGCCGTAGGTCGCCCATCCAAGCGCAAGTTCCGACAAATCACCCGTTCCGACGACAAGTCCCGAACATTGATTTGCAATGTCCATCAGTATCATGGTGCGTTCTCTTGCCTGAGTGTTTTCGTAGGTAACATCGTGTATCTCCGGATTGTGGGCTATATCCTCGAAATGCAGCATACAGGCTTTGGAAATATCCACGTTTCGGACGGTAACGCCGAGTTCGTTCATCAGTGCGGTTGCGTTGTTGCGGGTACGTTCGGTCGTTCCGAAGCCCGGCATCGTTACGCCGATGATATTGCCGCGCGGGATGTTCAGCTTGTCGCAGGTTTTGATGCAGACCAGCAGCGCCAGAGTGGAGTCCAGCCCACCCGAAATGCCAATGACCGGTCTCCGTATTCCGGTGTGCACGATTCGTTTGGCAAGTCCCCCGATCTGAATCGAAAATATTTCGCTGAAACTTTCGTCCGCAGTTTCGGATCCGGGCACGAAAGGTTTCGGATTGATGCGGCGGGATATTTTGGTGTCCCTTTCGGGAAAATCTATCGGTACAAACATGTAATCGCCGGCAGTATGATTGTTGAACGACGTGTTTTGCGTGCGCAAAGCCCGCAACCGGTCAATGTCGATGTCCGAAACGACAAGCTGTTCGCTGAACGAAAATCGCTCGGCTTCATTCAGCATCACTCCGTTTTCCGATATTAGCGCATTGCCCGAAAACACTGTGTCGGTGGTCGATTCGCCCCATCCCGAACCGGAGTAGACGTATCCCGCCATGCAGCGTGCCGACTGCTGTGCGATAAGCGCTTTCCGGTATTCATGCTTGCCCGTCAGCTCGTTGCTTGCCGAAAGATTGAATATTACATGCGCTCCGGCGATGCAGTGTTCCGCGCTCGGCGGGTTGGGTACCCATAAATCTTCGCAAATCTCCACCGCAAACTTCACCCTGCCGTTGCCCAGCAAAAGACCGGCGGTAAAGGGATAAAACTTCTTTGTTATTGACGTGCCTTTTGATTCCGCCGTTTTGACGTCGAAATAAATTTCCCTGTCGGAAATATCTTTTGCCGATGCGAACCACCGTTTTTCGTAAAATTCGTTACAGTTGGGCAGAAACGTTTTCGGAACAAATCCGTATATCCGTCCCCTGCCGAATACTGCGGCAACATTGAATATCTTGTCTTTATACATTAACGGCAATCCCGCGATGCTGATAATATTCAGTCCGGAGGTGCTTTCGACAAGTTCGATCAATGCGGTTTTTGCGCTTTCCAACAGAAGTTCCTGAAAGAACAAATCGCCGCAGGTATATGCCGTCAGCGCAAGTTCGGGGAAACAGATTATTTCCACTCCCGCAGCATCTGCCGATTCGATAATTTTCAGGATTCGACCGGCATTAAATTCGACGTCGGCAACTTTCACTTCCGGTATCGCGGCTGCAACTTTTAAAAATCCATGATTCATATACTTGGGTGTTTAAACGATGATTGATTAAGTGCGTATTATATTTTGAATAACTTCCTTGCCGATGGTGCATTTCAGACATTTTCCCCTGATGCAGTATTCCGACTGCAAATGAAGCAAAGCCTGACTTTCGAGAGCATTAGCCGGTTTGACGCCGCATTCGATCCATTCGTCGATAACGGAATTGGATTCGGCTTTAAGGGATTCGAGGAAATATATCGCCCGCTCCTTTAAAATTTCGTTGCCTCCGTAACCGGCATACATGAAAATCATCGGCGATACGACATTGATAATTAAATTGTCGACGGCATTACGACCAAGTTTTTTGGAAGAGACTTTCGTCGATATTTTCCCGAAGACATAATGATTGTCCCAGTATTCGGATGCGGTTACATCAAAAATCCCGTATATGTCTTTTATATCTTTCAGTGAAACAACCGTGTCCCACAAACTCTGATACCTGTTCAGTATCGCAGCCATTTGCGCAATGCGTATTGTCGGGAAATTCACCGGTCGCAGTTTTGCATATTTCCAGATGCTTCCGTCCATGCCGACAAGATTGTGCTTGTCCTTGAGGAAGCGGTATTCGGATTTCAGACCGGCGGAATATTCGTCTTCTGGCTCAAAGTCGAGCAAACCTGCCTGACCGAACAGCAGCGCCTCGACCGACGGCAGTGAATGAGAGTATTTTCGCAACAGTTTCGCCGGCAGGCTTCGCGCCAGCATTTCGAACGGCAAAGCATTGGTTTTGAATCCGAAATATTTGAACAGCACACAGTGAAACACCTCTTCCAAATCGTTCAGGGTCGAATCCATCAAGGCGCCTGTTTCAGCCGTCTTACGCTCCAGCCTTTCGGTTGCAATCCTGTTAAGCCAGAAGCGTATCTTGAAAGAATCCACTCCGGACACATAATCGGCACACGGAATGTGCTGTTTCGATTCGGCAAGTTCGAGATAGCGCTTTCTGAAACTGTCGGAATAAGTGATTTCCAGACACGGGATGATTTCTCCGTTACTGCGCCGTATCACCGCGTCGTTTTTTTCCACAACATGCAGAATGACGTTGTCGTAGGCGTGGTCGTTCTGATGCCCGTGAAGATTCCATTCTGACGATTTTTTGTGTATCTCCACAGTGCCAGCCCAGATGACGCCGCCGATTCGTATCTTTGCGTTGTAAAAGTCCGGTCCCGAATCCCTGTTCCGGCTGCCCGCAGAGATAATTTCCACGTCTTCGCCCTCGCTTGTCCTAAGATTGGCGGCGTCGTATAATCTGAAATTCCAGATAAATTGCAGAAAATCTTCGTTCATTTCTTTTCAAAATTCGCATCAAAAGTAATACTTTTTATTGAAAACGGAAAATAGTGAACAGTTAACAGTGAATAACGCACAGTGTCATGTCCTGATATAGGTTGACAGTAAAACATGACAGAGATATGACAAAAGCGGAAAGAAAATACTATCGGTACAGTATTTGCTTCAAGCAAAAAGTAGTTGAAGAGATAAAAGAGGGCGCAAGCTTACATTCGGTAAGCCTCAAGTACGGGATACGCGGGTCGAACACCGTACGGAACTGGATAAAACAGTTGGGACAGGATCATTTATTAACGGAAATTATTTATGTAAAGATGAAACATGAACAGGACGAGGTAAAAGCCTTACAAAAAGAGGTACAGCGCTTAAAGCTGGCGCTTGCGGATGCGACACTGGAGCGCGATGCGCTGGAAAGTTTG
>JAISSE010000009.1 GCA_031273285.1 Prevotellaceae bacterium | reverse complement strand
GTTCTCCGAATATGCACTTGAAAGTCAAATCGTTCTTTGGATCCAGATAACGTGCCATAATGTTTTACTTTAATATTTTATATTCAAAATTCAACCGCAAAGTTACATATTTTTTTCGAGAAGTTGCGCTCATTTATAAGTTTTCAATGTCAATGCCAAACTTATTCTGGAAAGATTTTCAACATCATTACCGCTAAAGATTTCCACTTTCTTAACGGATGCAGCGGTGATATTGAACAACACGCCTACCGACATGTTTTTCAGAAACATGAAATCGGTTCCTATGGAAGTGGCAAAACCGAAGTTTTCGCCTTTCAAATCATATTCCGTATTGTTGAAAACCAGTTTATTCGTGTAGGCGAAGTATCCCATGGTAAAATCGCATGAAACATAAAGTTTGTTATGCTTCGGGATTGAACGTATGGATATTGAGGGTCCTACAAAATGGATATTTATGTCGTCCTGACGTTTGCTTTCGTATAGATTGCCGGTTATTTCGTAAGATATGCGGTCGACTTTGTTGCTTGCAGCGAATGTGGAATAATTGATTCCCAAACCTATGTTGGAGGATACAAAAAATGTGGCGTCGGCGCCGAATCGAGACCCGGATTTCAGCGGTTTCCTGTAATCCTGAAGCTCTTTGGGTATATTTGTGGGTTCGGGGGCTATTATCAGTTCAAAGCCTCCGCTTACGCCGAATCTCCACCGCTTGTAATCGGGATAGGTTTTAAGCTGTTTTTTTATCGTTTTTTTATTGAAGGAGGAAGAGTCTCTCACTGCAATTTTTTTCCGGAACATGTCTTCGGGATTGATTTGCCTAAGCAGTACGGAATCCCGTTTTTTCGTATCGACGGAATCTTTTTTTGCCGCATCGGTATTCGGTTTGTCCTGCGCACTCAGATGCGACAGGCAGAAAAAAGCCGCTGCTATACAAATCAAACGTTTTATATTCAAAATAATACTCTGTTTACTACACATTATCAATATCATTTCCTCCCCATTGCTTTACCGCAGTATAAAATATCATCCATGCTACAATACGGTTAAAGTAAATGGATTCCAATCCTTTTTTTACCCGCAAAATATGTGCCATTCATTTTGATTGCACATAAATATTGTCAAATTCATTTAAAAAAAATCGGGAAAGCGTATTTTCAATGCTTTCCCGATTCACCGCTGAATTGGAAAAGATTTATCTCTTTTTCAATTCCGGTACTGTCTTTTCTTTTCTTTCCGCTTTCACAAGAAAGTCGTATGCTATTGGTATTGCAATAAATACTGTTGAATATACGCCGACTGCGACGCCGACAATCAGGGCGAAAGAAAATCCGCGAATCACTTCGCCGCCGAAAATAAATATCGCAAGCAGAACTACCAGCACTGTGGCGGAAGTATTGATGGTGCGGACAATGGTCGAATTTATCGCATTGTTTATATTGTCATGCCAACTGTGTTTCGGGAACAAAGTCCTGTTTTCGCGGATACGGTCGAATATAACCACCGTATCGTTAATCGAATATCCGATTATCGTAAGTATGGCGGCGATAAACGACTGGTCGATGTCCATTGTCCACGGGAACACTCCCGCCCCTATACTGAACAGCGACAGCGTGATTGCCGCGTCATGCGCCAGCGCTGCCACTCCGCCCAAGCCAAACTGCCAGCGCGAAAATCGTATGGCGATATAGATGAATATCGCAATCAGTGCACAGATAACGGCTATTATGGCATTGACTTTCATGTCGATGGCGATAGTCGGACCTACTGTTTCGGAACTGATAACGCCATTCGGATTTGTGTCGGTGGACACAAATTCGGAGTACGACAGTTCGGTTGTAAAAAACCCGTTTACCGCATTATATAATTTGTCCAAAATTTCTTTGTCCACTTCTTCGGAATTGTCGTCAATCTTGTATTTGGTGGTGATTTTCAACTGACTGTTAGGTCCGTACTGTTTGATTTCGGCAGAAGCATCAAATTCGGATACTGCATCTCTGACGTCGTTGATAGATACCGGCTGGTCGAATTTCACGACGTATGTACGGCCTCCCGAAAAATCAATTCCGTAACTCATTCCCTTGAAGAAAACAAAACCAAGTCCCACTGCTATGCACAGTATCGAGATAACATATGCTTTTTTTCTGAATCCGAGAAAATTAATGTTTGTATTTTCAAGAAAATTCAAAGTTGCCTTGGTTCCCAGCGATACGTCTTTGCCTCTGTCGAGCAGCCATTCGAATACCAGACGGGAGATAAAGATGGAAGTAGTTAAGGAAGTAATGATACCGGTAACCAGAGTAACTGCAAAACCTTTAACCGGTCCTGTTCCCAGAACAAGGAGAATGATACCTGTTATCAGGGTTGTCAGCTGCCCGTCGATGATTGCCGACATGGCGTTTTTATATCCTTCCCTAAGCGCGATCCGCATACTGTTTCCGGCTTTCAATTCTTCCTTGATGCGCTCATATATAATGATATTCGCATCGACAGCCATACCCAGAGTCAGTACAATACCGGCAATACCGGGAAGTGTCAGTACCGCTCCGAACGAAGCCATCGCTCCGAAAAGCAGCAAGACGTTGGATATTAATGCGATATTTGAAGTAGTACCGGCTTGTCCGTAGTAGAACCACATATATAACAGTATGAGGATAAATGCCAGCACGAAAGAAATCATTCCCGAATTGATTGACTGTTGTCCCAGCGAAGGTCCTACAACCGCTTCCTGAACGATTTGTGCGGGAGCAGGCATTTTTCCCGAATTAAGTACGTTTGCAAGGTCGTTTGCTTCATTCGACGTGAAATTTCCTGTGATTTCCGACGAGCCGCCTCTGATTTCGGTCTCCACGTTAGGCCATGAATAGACATATCCGTCAAGGACAATAGCGATGCTCTTCTGGATATTATCCGCCGTCAGCCTTGCCCATACGCTTGCGCCCTCGGCGTTCATGTTCATCGAGACACCGTAACCGCCGCCGCGACTTGATGTAGATACCATGGCGTTGGAAACAGCCGAACCGTCCAGGGGAGGTATTTCGTCGCGATTTGATTTTATAGCAATCAGAGCATAAGTCGTTTCTCCTTTATCAATAGCTTTGATGCTCCACATCGGTTTAAACTCGAACGGGAAAAGAATTTTCACTCTGTCCAGATTCAGCCAGGCATCGATTTTTTTCATATTTTCGGTAGTGGCATATCCTATTACCGGACCTTTTGTCGGCTGTCCGTCCTGCGAGATTGCCGGCGACAGAATACGGAAAAGCGGAAGATTCTCCATCGTCAGCGAATCGGTATCAATGTTCAGCGAATCGGTGAGAGCCGCCAAAGCCAGCGAATCGGCGTCCGGAAAGTCCAGGGAATCGGCGGATGCTGCAAGCGGCCTGATTGTGTCGGCAGCGACTTTCAGCGTATCCGTTGCTCCGGCAGCTTCTTTTTCGGCGTCCAGAATTTCCTTGATTACTTCATTGGCTTGATACAGTATCCCGATTATTTCCGAATTTTCGTATGTTTCCCAAAATTCGAGGCTTGCGGTACCCTGCAGGAGTTTGCGCACACGTTCGGGTTCTTTCACGCCGGGAAGTTCAACCAAAATTCTGCCCGATGTTCCTATTCTCTGAATATTGGGACTGGCTACTCCGAAACGGTCGATACGGCTGCGTAATACCTTGAACGAATTGTCGATAGCGCTTTCGGCTTCTTTCCGAATAACGGCAATCACTTCGCTGTTTGTCGATTCCGCTTTGACTCTGTCGCGGAGGTCATAAGTGCCGAATATTCGCGACAGACGCGCGCCCGGTTCCGTCTCTTCCCACGATTCCTGAAAAAGTGTGAGAAATTCGGCGGTCGAAGATTTTTGTTTTTCCTTCGCCAGCGCCAATGCTTTGACAAAAGTCGCATCAACGCTTTGATTCGACAGCGCCTTGAGAACGTCGGGTACGGAGATTTCCATCATGACGTTCATTCCTCCCTTGAGGTCCAATCCGAGGCTCAACTCCTTGTCTTTACATTCCTTGTAAGTGTATCCGAGCCATACTTTTTCATTTCTTTTAGTTTGCAGAATCTCTGCTTCCATTGTTGTATCAACAATTCCGTTGCTGTCGGTAGCCGCTTCTCTCGCCCCTTTTTCAATTTGTCTGGTTACAAAAGTAAAAGAGAGCGTCCAGATGCTTGCCAAAAAACAAAGTAGTGCTACAAATTTTATAAACCCTTTAGCTTGCATGGTTTTTAGTTTGAATATTATTTATTACAATTCTTTAAATTAATTCTAAAATCATTTAAAACTGTTCTTTCAACATGATTTTTTAACCGTTCAGGCTGAAAAAACGAAATGCAAAATTAGTCTTTTTTTTGATATTTTACCCATAATCGGACAAAAGGGAATGTTTTTTATTTGATGAAATATGTGAATGCGATATGTTTCAGGTATTTATCCGGCAACATTTTTTTATGTTTACTTGATGATAATCTCCTGCGGACGGGCAATCTTTGGAATTATATTCCGTATTTATCCGTTTCCGCGGGTTCAGCCGCATCAAATCGGCAACGGTTTTTCGTCGATATGAGGAACCGCCCCTGTCGTCTTTGCAAATTACGAATTACGACTGCGAGGTACGAAGCAATCTCCGGACGGGAAAGGGAATTATTATTATTATTATGAGATTGCTTCCGGCTTGTGCCTGCGGGACTTTTGATGCATGCGACAAATTGAAATGCACCCTTTCAGTCAGATATATTTTTATATAATAAAATAATTTATTAATTTTGTGAAATATTTCGACGAAGTATGCTATTTGCTTCGTTGATATGAAACGGATAGTATTTAATTTATTAATATAATGAAAATGAGACGATTATTATTATTTTTGCTTGTGCCGCTTCTTGTATGTGCAGTGGCTTGTACTACTTCAACTCAATCGCAGGATAGAGTAATAAAAACGCCTGTACCCCAGCGTCCTGCGGGTCAGACGGATGTATTGCAACTGAAAGTCGATCCTATTCCCGTCGTTCGGATTGCATTTATCGGTTTGGGAATGCGCGGACCCGGCGCGGTAAACAGGATGACGAATATCGAAGGCGTTGAAATTGTGGCGCTTTGCGATGTTATTGAGAAAAACGTAAAAAAAGTGAACAGCCAGCTGGAAGCAAAAGGTCTTCCCAAAGCGCAGGAATTTTTCGGCGACACTGCCGTATGGCGCAAAGTAACTGCTCTTCCGAACGTTGACCTTGTTTATGTCGCTACCGACTGGGCGCATCATGCCGTAATCGGAGTGCAGGCAATGAAAGACGGTAAACATGTTGCCATCGAGGTGCCGGCTGCCATGAATCTGGACGAAATATGGGCTTTGATCAATACTTCGGAGCAGACTCGAAAGCATTGCATGCAACTCGAAAACTGCGTGTACGACTTTTTCGAACTGACTACCCTGAACATGGTTCAACATGGTTTGCTGGGTGAAATTATTCATGGTGAAGGCGCATACATTCATGGTTTACAGCCATATTGGGATTCTTACTGGGACGACTGGCGCATGAAATTCAATCGGGAACACAGGGGAGATGTTTATCCCACCCACGGTTTGGGACCTGTCTGTCAGGCAATGAATATACACCGCGGCGATAAATTGAACTATCTTGTTTCCGTCGATACCAAGGCTATCGGCAATCCTGCTTTTCTCAAGGAAAAGAGAGGCGAAGACGTAAAGGATTTTCGCAACGGCGACCACACTTCCACGCTGATTAGTACCGAAAAGGGAAAATCAATCCTGATAGAACACAACGTAACGTCGCCGCGTCCCTACAGCCGCATGTATCAATTGACAGGAACAAAGGGATTTGCGAACAAATATCCGACATCCGTATCAACCTACGCGCTGGCTTCGGATGCTATAGACGAGGAAATAGCTAAAGATCACGAAAATCTGAACGCTCACAGTTTTGTTCCGAAAGATGTCAGGGACGCTTTGATGGAAAAATACAAACATCCGATTGCGAGAGATATCGAAGAAAAAGCCAAACAGGTCGGCGGTCACGGAGGAATGGACTTTATCATGGATTATCGCCTGATTTACTGCCTGCAAAGAGGTCTTCCCTTAGACATGGACGTGTATGACCTTGCCGAATGGTGCTGCCTGATTCCTTTGACGGAAATATCTCTGGACAACAATTCCGCGCCGGTAGAAATACCCGATTTTACCCGCGGCGGCTGGAATAAACTGGACGGTTTGAAATTCGCGCAATAGATACGAATTTTGTTATAAATTTTGTTTCATATATATAAAAAATTAGATTATACATTTTGAGAAAGAGATTATGCCAAAACGGCGTAATCTCTTTTGTTTTAACCGGTTCTTTTGTTTATCTGCGAAAATCGGTCTAATCGGCGCTATCGGGCGGCAGGGGTAGCGACAGACGTTTATAATACATGTACAGTTCCGTCTGCGAACGGCAGGGTTTGTCGCTTCCGGTTTTGATGTAGTTGTTGTTCAAATCTCTGGCTTTGACATTGTCGTTCCATTGAATGTCGAATACGTCTTTGAGCGTTTTCTTTATATTTTCATCGGTAATGTTTACTCCCACCTCGACCCGGCGGTCGAGGTTGCGGGTCATAAAATCGGCGCTCATAACGAACACTTTTTCATCGCCGTCATTATGAAATATAATCATCCGCTCGTGTTCCAGAAACCTGTCCACTATGCTGATAACCCTGAGATTTCGTTCGTCCGACGGCTGCTGCAAACAGCAGGCGCTTCTTATTATCAGACGGACTTCCACGCCTTCGCGGCTTGCCTTTTCGAACAGTTTAATCATTGTTTCGTCGGTTAAGTTGTTGAATTTGGCATATATATATGCCTTTTTTCCGTTGCGTGAATTTCCGGTTTCGTTTTTTATGAGTTCCTCGAACTGTTTTCGCATGTAATACGGCGATACGATCAACTGTTCGGTGTAAAAAGGCGCAGGGATATTTTGCAGAAAACCGAAGATGGCTTCGGCGTCCGCAACTATCCGGGCATTTGAAGTGAACAGTCCCAAGTCGCTGTAAATATGCGCTGTAGATTCATTGAAATTCCCCGTACCGACATAAACGTAACCCCTGTTTCTGCGTTTGACCAGGACGAGTTTGCAGTGTATTTTCATCCCTCTGATTCCATGAATTACTCTGACGCCTTCCTTTTGCAGCAGTTCCGAGTATGCGGTATTTTGCTCTTCGTCGAACCGCGCAAACAGCTCAATCACAACGACTACCGTTTTGCCGTTTTTTGCGGCATTAATCAGGGTATTTACAACTTTCGAGTTTTCGGCAAGACGGTAAAGAGTGATGTATATGGCGTCCACTTTCGGGTCTATTGCCGTTTCTTTCAGAAAATCAATGAAATGATTGAATGTATGGTAGGGATAGTTGAGCAGTATGTCTTTTGCGTCGATTGCTTTCAGGATGCTTGAAAGCGGCTTTATATCAGGACTGTACATGGGATGCAAATCCGTGTCTTCAGGTTCGGGATACAGTTTCGGAAATTTCATCAGGTCGCTCATGAGGTGATAACGACCGCCGGCGGATAAATCCTTGTTTTCTTTAAGGTTGAATTTTGCCGAGATAAATTCCAGCATATCCGCAGGCATTTCCTTGTCGTACACTAATTTGACCGGTCGCCCGTGCAGTCGTCTGTTCAAACCCGCATTCATTTTTTCTATCAGACTTTTTGAAATATCATCGTCAAAAGAGAAGTTGGCATCGCGCAAAGTCCTGAATGTGTATGCCGAAATACTTTTATAGTTGAACATGAAAAATATCTCGTCAAGACAGAGACGGATGATGTCGTCCAGAAAGATAATCACTGTCTTATCCCGTTCGGACGATATGATGACAAACCTCGGACACGACTCGCTCACAGGAATCTGTATGATGGCATACCTTTTATGTTCTTTTGCCGTAATCATTTTCACGGCAAGATAGACGCTGTTGTCTTTCAGAAAAGGTATTTCGGTGTGTTTTTTCAGAATCAGAGGCACAAGTCGCCGCGCTACGACGGACGAAAAATAGTTGCGGCAAAATTCCTTCTGACTTTTATCCAGCTGCTGTTCGTTCACAATGTGAATATTGCAGGCTTCCATTTCGACCAGAATTTCATCGTAGATTTGTTCAAACTGTTTCTGCGCTTCCGATACGCGGTTATTAACCAGCGCCAGTAATTTTTTCGCCGCCTCCGGAATATTTGCATCATCGGGAACAGGAGTTTTTCCCTTGCTTTTCAGTTTGCTTGTTCTCACAATATTCGCCACGTGAACCCGTATAAATTCATCCTGATTATTGGAAAAAATACCCAAAAATCTCAACCGCTGCAACAGCGGGACACTCCTGTCCCGAGCCTCCTGCAACACTCTCCCGTTGAAATCCAACCAACTTAATTCTCTGTTATTGTATGTCATACAAATCTGTTTCCGTTAAAATATATTTGTAAAATTAATCTGTTTTTTTGAATATCGGAAAAATTTTCGGCAAAGGCACGAAAATATCTGAACTCCGGTTAAGCGTTTCCCGACGGGGCTGTCTCGAAAGAGATATTTTTCAAACGCAAAGTCCGCAAGGGGGATAATTATACCCTTTGCGCGGTTTGGATCTCCACGGCGGCATTAAGCCCGAAGGGCTTGATTTTCATAACCGCAGGTCGCGACCTGCGGAATATACAGCGATATATTTCTGCCTGAAACGTAAGTTCGACGTAGTCAAAGGCAGGACTTTCATGTTTTAGTCCTGCCTTTGACTACGTCGAACTTGCGTTTCAGGCAGAAGCATATCGCTGTATATTCCGCAGGTCAAGACCTGCGGTTATGAAAATTCTGCCTTTCAGGCAGTGTTTCTGCACAAAACAAAACCACGCGGGGAGTATAATCATTCCCTTGTGTGTCTAAATTTATTTTGTCATGGGTGTTTCAATTAAAAAAAGGCATATTGTCCGAAGAGTTGCCATTCGGCGATTTTCAGTTCGGATGCGCCGTTAGTAGCCAAAATGTTCAGACGGAAATATTGGAAAGGTCGGTCGATAGGAACGGTATAGGAATTGGTTTGTCCGCGCTCTTCAAATTCGGCATAATATCGTTCGTCGAGAAGCGTCCACGAAATGCTGTCGTTTGAGCCGAGGATTTGCCAGTGCAGCGGGTCGCTTTCGGGATTGTCGGGAGCGGAAGTGACTGTATATCGCCGCAAAAACAGAGGCTGTCC
>JAISSE010000330.1 GCA_031273285.1 Prevotellaceae bacterium | reverse complement strand
TTAATCCTGTAATCAGGATATTACCCCCGAACCTGTTAATTCTCCGTCAAAATACCAGGCGGCAAACTGTCCGGGAGTTATACCCCGTTGCGGTTTGTCGAATATAATGTACAAGCCTTCGGATTGCATTGCGAGTTTTGCTTTCTGCAATGGCTGCCGGTATCTTATTCGCACGTCATAATCAACGGTTTCGCCTTCGGAAAGCGCAAGGTCTTTTCGTATCCAGTGTATTTCATCGGGATTGATAAACAGCGCTTTCCGAAACAGTCCCGGATGGGTTTGCCCTTCTCCCGCATACAGAGTATTGGTTTCGATATCGGTAGCGATAACAAACAGCGGGTCGGCATGTCCGCCGACATTTATTCCGCGCCTTTGTCCTATTGTGAAAAAATGAGCGCCGTCGTGTGTTCCGATTTTTTTCCCGTCGCCGGGAGAATATTTGAAAGGCGCCGCCAAAGTTTTGTAATCGTCGTCGGGAATATTTTCCTGATATTTGCGGTAAAAATCACGCATAATTTCCACCGTGTTACCTTTTTTTGCCGACAGTTTCTGTTGCAGGAATACCGGCAAATCGACTTTTCCGACAAAGCATATTCCCTGAGAATCTTTTCTGTCGGCGTTGGGCAGATTCTGTTCGGCGGCAATACGGCGTACTTCCGATTTCAACAGATGACCGACGGGAAACAGTGCTTTCGACAATTGTGCCTGCGAAAGCCGGCACAGGAAATAGCTCTGGTCCTTGTTCGGGTCTGTTCCCGCCAGAAGCCTGAATGTCTCCGTGTTGCCCGATTTAAACGAGTCCAGTCGGGCATAGTGTCCCGTCGCAATTTTGTCGGCGCCAAACCGGTTTACGGCTTTGATAAAAGCATCGAATTTTATTTCGCGGTTGCACAATACGTCGGGATTGGGGGTTCTGCCTCGTTCATATTCCGCAAACATGTAATCAACAACACGTTTGCGATATTCTGCGCTCAAATCCACAAACTCGAACGGAATATCCAGTTTTCGGGCGACCATTTTTGCGATGGACAAATCTTCCTCCCACTCACAGTCGCCGTGAAGCGTTCCCGTGGAGTCGTGCCAATTCTGCATAAACACCCCGACAATCTCATTACCCGACTGTTTCAGTAAATATGCCGCGACCGCGGAATCCACGCCGCCCGACAGTCCAACTGCTATTTTCATCTACTCAATCAATTTGTCATAGTCGGTTTCCAGCGGCTTTTTGCCAATCAGGTCATAAAGCGTTAATTGTCTGATAGTGAAATAATATGTCCAGTAATTGCGTAATGCGGAGACACTGCGCAGACGTGCATTGTCCCTGTCGTTCTGGGCATTGTTCATTTCCGTAATATCAATCTTGTCGGTCAGATAGCGTTGCATCGAAACGTCGTATCTTTTTCGCGCTATCGTATCGGCTTTGGTGGTAATCCGGTATTGTTCCGCCTGCATATTGTATTGATTAACCTGCAGGATAACATCCTGTTCGAAATCCGTTATCGCCTGCTGTACCTGCACTTTAGCCAGTTCTTCGTTCGATTGCGCCATTTTTACGCGCCCCTTGCCTCTTCCCCAGTCGAGTATCGGAATCCTCAATCCCAGCTGTATTCTTTCCATGTCGCCCGGTTTTTTGTATGCATCCGCAATCGTGCCCGAACTTTCGTTTGTGCCCGAACGCTGGTCAAGTCCGAACTGCAAATACAAATCGGCGCTGAATCCCCTCGACGATTTTGCCGAAGCCACATTGCGTTTGGCTTCAATCAACTGGCGTTCGTAACCAAGCAGGTCGGGGCTGTTCTCTTTTGCGAGTTCCATGACTTTCTCCACGTCAATGTCAAGTGTGGGTGCATCTTCGGGAATTATAATCGAAATATCGACGGATTCGTTGAAACCGAGGAACGAACGAAGCCTGTTTTTTGACGAGGCAAGGTTCAGAGTGGCGTCGTTCAGTGTTGCGCAGGCATTCATGTAGTTCAATTCCGACTGTAACATGTCGTTTTCGCCGATTGTTCCGATATTGTACCGTCCTTTTGCGATTTTGTAAAGCGAGTCGGTGTTTGTCCTGTTAAATTCGGCTATGGCAACTCTCTGCTGCGCTTCCGCCAGATTGAAAAAATAACGTATGGCGTTGATAGCCACGTTTTCGACGGCTCTGAGATACCGCTTTTTCGCTTCTTCATATCTTAACGGCTCTATTTTTTTATCCCATTTGAGACTGTTCAGCCCGAACAGCGACTGACTGTAAGTCATGCTCAGCGGCGAACTTAAATACTGTACATAACCGTTTTCGCCGAATATGTCCGTCCGGCTTAGATTTGAACCTATCGAAAACTGACCTCCCGTCAAGGGAACATTTTGTTCGATATTGAGCGCTCCCGACAGCCGGTTTGAATAATCCTGCCGATACAGATACGTTCCGTCTCCCTGCTGCACTGCGGTCATTGCCCGTGAAAAGTTGGGCGCAGTGGCGGAAAATACAAGACTTGGCAAAAATCCCGCCTTATACGAACGGTATTGCCAGTAACTTGCGCGGAAAGAATGTTTTGCCTGAATGCCTTCCGGCGACTGTTCTTTCGCCAGTTCAATTACTTCATCAATTGTAAACTCCAGATTGTTCTGGGCAATAACCGTACCGGCAAACAATATTGCCACGGCTAAAGTGTAAAGCTGTCTCATTTTTAACATATTTTTAATTTATTCTCTTAAATCGACTATCTCCACATCGGGATATTTTGAGGGTTCAAATACAAACTCCTCATTTTCCGGCATTTCAATATTCGGACTGTAATTTTTTATTTTAATTGTATAATTTACTCCGTCTTTGCCGAGGTATCTGATACTGTAGGGCTTTTGTTTTTCGTCATCTATTCTGACACGTATGTAGGAATACGGGGTTTTAAGATTCCACGGATAAAAATCAATCTCAAGAAGATTGAGACCGTCTTCAATCACTTCGCCCTTCAGTTTTTGTTTAAACTCCTTTTTATCGCCGAGAATAAATCCGAGCGGGTTTGTAACAATATCGGATGCCGAATCGGCAAGAGAAATCATAACTTCGTTGTCGTCCTTGAGATACTGCCATTGAATCGTCCCGTCGTTGTACAGGTCGATGGCTTTTGTCGACAGCCGGTATTTGTTGCCTTTCATCAGCACTTTCCCGTCCTGCATTTCGGATGTCCGGAGATGAATATCTTCGATTTTCAGAGTATATTCGAAATAAAGGCACCGGTAAGATGCTATCGTTTCGGACAGTCGGTTCAAGACCTCCTCTACGCCTCTTTGAGAATCCGCAAAAAGAGGAAACAAAATCAAAGACGAAACAAATACGATTCTTTTTATCTGCATATTCTATATCTTTATTCTCATTCTCTTGCTCAAATTTCGTGCCAATTCCGACCGTAATATTATTTTTTCGTAATGTGCTGCATATCTGTTAATATAATCTTCATATTAAACATATTCCCGATACGGAATCGATGCTGAAAAACCATACAAAAATAAGAATAATAAAGTATTTACAAAAATAAAATTATTGCCGATTTGTAAAGTTGTATTTTACAGATTGTTGCAATTCAATAAAGGGTTTCTCCCGATCCCTGTTATTTGGTAAAAACGAGTATTGTATATGCATACGGTGCAATTTCGTATGTCTGTTTCGTCGAATTTCGAATTGTCTGTTCCTTCGGAATTATTTTTTCGGGATATTCGAGGGTATTTGTGTCTGTCGGTTCACCTGCGAGAGAGACGGCTTTTGCCGATTTTATGTTGCCGAATCCTTTTATGTTCAGAACAGCCGGTATGGATTTTTCACCCGTATTTGCAATGTGAAGAACCAGTTGACTGCCGTCCCGACTCCGGGTAGCCGTTACATCCAATGTCTCTGTTTCGGGTTCCATGATGCTGCCGACCAGCACCGGTTGATGATATCGGGAAGCCATCTGCTGTGCATAATAGGGAGGCATGCACCATACGCGGGAAGGCGTAAAAAATATCTGTCCCTGATCCCAGCCGTTATCGTTTTGTCCGTAAGGTTGCAGGGCATTGGCGGCGCATGAGGTCAAAACGAAATCGCCCATTCTGCGCACGGCATTCTGCAAGGTTACATGTCCGAGTGTGCGCTGCATGTTGTGCGTGTTTCCGTTTTCTTCGAAAATAGCGCATTTCATTGTTGTATTGGGATTCCAGCGGAGGAACAGTTCCTTCATTTTCCGCAGTTCGGCTTCCACCTCTTTGCCGCTTGCAAGCTGATCTGCCCAGGGGTGATAGTCCCAATAGTCGGCTTTCCCGTCCAATGCCTTGAATACCTTTTCAATATTGGGCGACTCCGGGCGCCACCATGCGGTATTCACCAGTGATACGGACGAGTCTTTCCCCTTGATGGCGTCGTGTAACAGCTTGAATCGTTCGATGTAGTGATCATATTCGTCGGCTCTGTCGCCGTTGAAAAGAACTTCTTCATTGCCGATTCCGATATATTTGACATTATACGGTTCGGGATGACCGTTTTCCGCCCGTTTCTTTCCCCACTCCGAGGTAACGGACCCGTTCAGATATTCTATCATGTCGGCAGCATCTTCGGGCGATTCCTCGATGTTGATTGCAAATGAAGCGGTGAAGCCGGCAGCTTCGCAAAATTCAAGAAAGTCTTCGATGCCGAATCCGTTGGTAGAATAAGGATACCAGTGTCCTCTGTATGGAGGACGTCTGTCGGGGTCGCCGATCATCTTTTTAAAACGGTATTCCGGAGCATTGATCATGGTGCCGCCGTATCTCAAAAACGTCAAACCCTGATTTACCATGGCTTGCCCGATGTCGCCCCGGCACGGCAGCTCTTCGAACCGCCAATCTCCGGTTGTTTCAAGCGTTACCTGATCTATCCGGAGGTTACCCGGATCTGTTATATATACGGCAAAACGGGCTTTGTCATCATCCGTATTCGATGTTAATTCGAACGAATATTTTTCCCAACTGCCGGAGACATTGTTTATTTCCCGCATCGCGTATTCTTTTCGACCGTCGGCGCTTTGCAAAGCAACTTTCACACTGCCTTCAAGGTACGGACTTTTCAAGTATAATCTTCCCCGAAACGTTTGTCCGTTTCCGACGGCAATACCCCAACTGTTCAGCCCGGCATTGCTTATTCCCACAACGCCGACGCCGGAAACGAATTGTATTGTCTGTGAGTTCTGCCCGTTGAAGGCTGTTTTTGTATCCAAATCAAAAACGGCGTTCGGATTCCCCGTAATTATAGGCTTCCATTGACTGCTTACGGAAACAGTCGGCTGTGTTTTAAATGCAATTGTACGGGAAAGCGTGTCTTGCGCAATCTTCAGGTTGCGAAATTTCACATGCGAATTCCATGTGCGCAGGGCAATTTTTCCTTTTGCCATAGCGGTGTCGTTGTTATTGAATGTGAAGACACTCCCGCCATTGAGAAACAATTCGATTTTGCCGCTGTCCATTACGGCTTTCAGACAGTTCCATTCCGCAGCATTACAGCTGACGGGAATATTTGCCACAGGTTCGAAACTGTTCCTGTGTGCGGCGAAAATCAGTCTGGAACCGTCGGCGGCAAGGCTTATTTCATAGCCGTAGAAGTTGTCGGCGCCCTTACCGGGCTTTGCGACGCAAATCAACAATCCGGCATTATCGCCGCGCCCTCTCTCGAATTTCATCTCAACCTCAACCGAACCGCAGGAAATATTAATCGAATCATATACCAGTTTGCCTCCCGGACAAGCCCGTACCGAGACTTCATTCATGCTGCCGCTTTCCCAAACTCCCTCATATACCGAAAAATCATCGAATACAGGATTTGGAACGGGTTCTTCAAAACTTTCTCCGAAAATCCTCTGGTCGTAAAGACCTCCGTAAATCTCATGATTTACGTCCTCTATACATGCTCCGTATAACCATGGGGTGATTTCGGTTTCCTCCTGTGAAGCATCCACATATATGGTGATGCCGGATTCTTTTTGACTGCATGAACAAAGAAACAGCAGCAATCCGACAATCATGCCTGCCGACATTTTATTACAGGACATTAAAGTATTTTCTGTTTTACGCATACCTGTCGATTTAAAATAACAGGCGCAAAGGTACACTTTTTTTAGTGAATAGTGAATAACGATTAGTGATTAGTGAATAACGAATAGTGAATAACGAATAGCGAACAGTGAATAACGAATAGCGAACAGTGAATAATGTATAGTAACACAGTGAATAACAAATCACTATTTTTATCTACGGGATTTTGCCGTATACCTATTCGTTATTCACTATTCGTTATTCACTAATCACTATTCGTTATTCACTATTCACTAATCGTTATTCACTAATCACTATTCGTTATTCACTAATCACTATTCGTTATTCACTAATCACTAATCGTTATTCACTAATCACTGCCCGCTGTCGTGCCGTTTTTTCGAGATTATTTCTGCCGAGACGCTGACCGTAAGAGTAATAACGAACAGGATACAGCCGAGCAAAAACAGCGATCTGTAGTGAGTACCTCCGGACGGCGCTTCGCCGAGTTCGGCGGCGATTGTTGCGGGGATAGTCCGGACGGATTCGAACAGCGAATGAGGTATTACGGCGGCATTGCCCGTTACCATCAGTACCGCCATTGTTTCGCCGATAGCCCGTCCGATGCCCAGCACAACGGCTGCGCTGATACCCGACGCCGCATACGGAATAATCACCCTGTATATTGTCTGCCAGTGTGTTGCACCAAGCGCCAGACTGGCTTCGCGCATGGCTTTCGGAGTGTTGCGCATGGCGTCTTCGGCAATGGTGATAATCGTCGGCAAAGCCATGACAGCCAGTATCAGACTTCCGGCAAGAGCGGTTTCCCCTACGGGCAGATGCAATATTTTCCGGATTAACGGCACGATGACCGCCAGTCCGAAAAAACCGTATACCACCGACGGAATACCCGCCAGCAGTTCGATTGCCGGCTTCAGTAATTTCCTGACCCGTTCGTCGGCAAGTTCCGACATGTAGATGGCGACGCCCAGCCCCGGCGGCAGAGCGATGAGTATGGCAAAAATACTGACCAATAACGTGCCGAGTACCAGAGGTATTACTCCGAACTGCGGAGCGGGGGTAACGGTCGGCATCCATTCCGTTCCGCCGAAAAAATCGGACGGCGCTATGTTTTCGACGGGTAATATCCTGACGGACATATTGTTCGAAGGCAGATACTGTTCGGGAAGAAATGCAATGATACCGCGATTGCGTTCGATGACTTCGCCCAGTTTGACGGAAAGCAGCGAATAGTCGGCGCCAAGTTCTTCTTCGGAATAAAGCGAAAATATTTCGTCGAAGCGAAACGGCATGATTTCCCCGTTTTTACCTCCCAGCTCCTGCCAGTCGGTAATTTCGCCGTCGAAAACGGATTTTACGGATTGCGGGGACAATCTCTCGACGGGATTCGAAGCATGTATGCACAGTGCGTATCCATTTTCTATTTCGGGGCTTCGGAACAAACCCAGTCCTTCCCTGAACAGAAAAACGACAATCAGCAGAATCATTATGCTCGTCATGCTGCCGCACAGCGCGAACAGACCCTCCGCAGCACGTTCGCCGATTCGTCCGAATAATTTCCTCATGCCGTTTATTTCAAAGTAATAAATCCTATGTCCGACACATTTTTTTGCCCCTCTTCCGACAGTACATAGTCGATAAAGGATTTCACTTTGTTTTCCGATGCGGCTACATAATAGTACAGTAACGGACGGACAACCGGATATGTGCCGTCCTTTGTCGTTTTTACGGAAGGTTCGACAAACGTTTTGCCTCCGTCGTACGATATGCCGACCGCCTTGACATTCCCGTTCAGATATGCCAGACCCACATAGCTTATCGCTCCCGCGGTCTGGCTGACCGACTGAATGATGGCGCCTGTGGCGGGCATGCTCATAATCCCGTTCTTGTAGTTTTTGTTTTTCAGAACACTCTCCTTGAAAAACTCGTAAGTCCCCGAAGATGTTTCGCGCGAATACGGGATTATCTGCAAATCGTCGCCGCCGACCTCCTTCCAGTTTTTGATTTTGCCGGTGAAAATGCCTTCCAGCTGTTCGCGGGTAAGACCGGCGATTTTATTGTCAGGGTTGACTATCACCGCCAAAGCGTCGTATGCCGCCACCACTTCCTTCACCGTTTTGCCGCCCGCCTGCAGTTTCCGCTTTTCGTCGAACTTGATTTTACGCGACGACTGCGCAATGTCGGTCGTCCCTTCGAGCAGCGCCGATATGCCTACTCCGCTGCCGCCGCCGGTAACGGTTACTGTTGCCGAAGGATTAACTTTCATATAACTTTCAGCCTCCTTTTGGGATAAGGGCAACATGGTATCCGAACCTTTGATTTTCTGAGCCTTGACATACGGTAACATGTTTAACAGCAACATTAATACAACAAATACATTTTTCATTTCTGTCTAAATTTTAATAAATCCGGCACAAAGGTAACCCCTGATTGTTACAGAGCGCAAACGATATTGTTACAATAATGTTAAAACAGTGAATAGTGAATAGTGAACAGTGAACAGTGAATAGTGAACAGTGAACAGTGAATAGTGAACAGTGAGCAGTGAAGGTCGGCTGATGCTGATATTAGGATATTTCACAGGACGAATACAGTGAATAATGAATAGTGAACAGTGAACAGTGAACAGTGAACAGCGAACAGTGAACAGCGCGAAGCAAAAAAATCCGAAGGATTTTTTAATTCGTGAAATTCGTAATAAATTCGTACAAATTCGTGGATAAAATTCGTGACATTCGTGTAATTCGTGGATAAAAAAATATTCGCGGATAAAAAAAAATATTCGCGGATCAGGATTCGATGATCATAAATTCGAGCAAATCATTACTGTTCATACTTTCGCAGCCATATTTTCGGCAGGCTTTGTCGCCGGCACGACCGTGAAAAAACACTCCCAGC
>JAISSE010000296.1 GCA_031273285.1 Prevotellaceae bacterium | reverse complement strand
CCTGTCGATAAAAAAAATAATGCGCATTTGTGATTCATGTTTCATAATTTTTCCTACCTTTGCGCTCCCTTTTGCCGTATATGTTACATACGCGGCGTGTAATGGGATCCCGACGGATGGACGGGCGGGATTGAGTAGCACAATTAAAAAAATTTGTAAATGAAAAGAATTAAATTAGAGGGAACGGAACGAACCGGTCTCGGAAAAAAAGAAACAAAAAAATCGCGCAACGCACAGCAGGTTCCGTGCGTACTTTACGGTAACGGACTGGACAACCTGCATTTCACCGTTCCTGTAACCGGTCTGAAACCGATAGTTTACACTCCGGAAGCTTTCCTGATTGATTTGGACATATCGGGAAAAAAACATCTCGCCGTGTTGAGGGACATGCAGTTTCATCCTCTGACGGATGAAATACTGCACATTGATTTCTTCAATGTCGATGAAACAAAACCTGTTGCAATAGATTTGCCTGTTGTGATAACAGGTAATTCCGAAGGCGTCAAGCAGGGAGGAAAACTGCAGGTACTGATTCGCAAACTGAAAGTTGCGGCTTTGACGAAAGACCTTCCCGACAGTCTTGATGTGGATATTACCGATGTGGGTTTGGGTAAAACTATTTTTGTCAGAGACCTTTCATACCCGAATATTTCGATTTTGACTCCGCCTTCGTCAACCGTATGTCGCGTGAAAGTAACGCGCGCGGCACGCGAACAGACGCCGACGCCGCAAAAGTAAATTCGGGCAATACGGCTGGTCGCCCATAACGGTTTAAGATGAAATATTTAATAGCAGGTCTGGGTAATATCGGAAAAGAATACGAAAAAACCCGTCATAATGCAGGATTTGAGATATTGGACACTTTCGCCGAAGTGTCCAATGTTGTTTTCGCTACCAAACGTTACGGCGATGTTGCCGAAGCAAAATACAGGGGACGGACTTTTATCCTGCTGAAACCTTCCACATACATGAATCTCAGCGGTAATGCCGTCAATTACTGGCTGAAGGCGGAAAATATTCCGCAGGAAAAGCTGCTGGTTGTGCTCGACGACCTGTCGCTTCCTCCGGGAACAATCAGGATTAAGGGAAAGGGCAGCGACGGCGGACATAACGGGCTGAAACACATAAATCAGGTGCTGGAAAACTCGAACTATGCCCGTTTGCGGTTCGGTATCGGAAACGATTTTCCGCAGGGCTATCAGTTTGAATATGTACTGTCCAAATGGACTCAAGCCGAATACGAGGCTTTAATTCCCGATTTTGAGACGGCAGTGGAGGCTATCAAAAGTTTCGCGACCGCCGGTCTCGAAATAACGATGAACACATACAACATGAAAAAGAAAAATCGGGAAACAAACGGCTAACAGTTAACAGTTAACAATTAACAGTTAACAATTACAAATTACGAATGATTTAACATGTTTGTTCACAATGGTTCATATGGGGTGCATTTGACTGCGTCGAACTTACGTTTGACTGCGCCGAACTTACGTTTGGCTGCTTCGATTTTCAATTGGCTGCGCCGAACTGACGTTTCAAATTGTCGCATGTGTAAAAAGTCCCGCAGGGACAACACTTTATTAACCGTAGGGTTTAGCCTGCGGACAGAGTATCCACTGCCTCTTCCCAGTCCCGCAGGGACGACACTTGAATACGCTGCAACAAAAAGTGTCGTCCCAGCGGGACTTTCCAAAGTGGGGTTTTTCTCCGTAGATTCCGCTTCGCTCCATCTACGGTTAATAAAGTGTCGTCCCTGCGGGACTTTTGCACATCATCCAGACATGCGACGCAGTCAAACGTCAGTTTGGCGGAGCCAATTGAAAATCGACGCAGTCAAACGTAAGTTCGGCGTAGCCAAATGCATCCTTCACATGAATAATACGTATAAATATTTTTTGTAATTTATATGAAAATCGAATGGCGGAAAAGATAATAGAGATAAAAGGCATTGAGCCGGTGGATATTTACGGAGCGAACAATGTTTTCTTCAACCTGATCGCAGCCAAATATCCCGAACTGAAAATAGTGGCGAGAGGCAACATGCTGAAACTGTCGGGTGTCGAAAAGGATATCGGCGATTTTGAGGACAAATTCGCGGCGCTCGTGGAATATCTGGAAAGTTTCGGAACAGTAAATCATTCTGCCATCGACCATATATATTCCGACGAAAAACTCAAAATCAGCAAAGAAGAGCATATTATCCTGTACGGGAACAACGGCAGAATAATAAAGGCACGAACCTGCAACCAGCAGCGTCTGGTGGAACTGTACGCGAACAACGACCTTCTGTTTGCCGTGGGACCTGCCGGTTCGGGAAAAACATATACCGCCATAGCGCTGGCTGTGCGGGCGTTGAAAAACAGGGAGGTCAAACGGATTATCCTTACCAGACCCGCCGTCGAAGCGGGTGAACGTCTCGGATTTCTGCCCGGCGACATGAAAGAAAAATTAGACCCGTATCTACAGCCTTTGTACGACGCTCTGAATGACATGATTCCCGTTAAAAAACTTCAGGCGTACATGGAAGACGGAACCGTTCAGATTGCCCCTCTGGCTTATATGCGGGGACGCACGCTGGACAATGCTTTTGTCATTCTGGACGAAGCGCAAAACACGACACTGAACCAGATAAAAATGTTCCTGACCCGTATGGGCAGCAATGCAAAATTCATAGTAACAGGCGATATTACACAAATAGACCTGCCGCGAAAATCCGATTCGGGACTTGCAAAAACCATGTCGTTCCTGAAAAATATCGACAATATTGCCGTCATAGAGTTCGACGTCGCCGATATTGTGAGACACAGATTGGTGAAACAGATTGTGGATGCTTTCGACAAAAACGAAAGGGACTGATTTGTTAGAGAATTACGAATTATCAATTACAAATTACGAAACGTAAGTTTGGCGTAACCAATGATTTCACCTGAGTTTTGTTTAAGAAACAGAACTCAGGTTAATAGATGTCCCGTTTATTTTTGTAGAATGCTTAAACTTGAGGAAACAAGACGCCGCTGTTCGGGGCATTGCCGACAGCCACCATTCCGGTTAATGCGACAATATTATTCCGCTGTTATATTTAAGGAGGAATAAATCAGGCTGTTGCACGGCATTGTCGATTTCTTCCCGCCATATTCTGGTATGACTTACCAGAAGCGGGAAAA
>JAISSE010000196.1 GCA_031273285.1 Prevotellaceae bacterium | reverse complement strand
ACACATGTCGCAAAAATGCTGGTGTACTATTCGCCGCTGTTTTTTCTGCTGCAATTGTGCATGGTTGTGAACTTTGCGGCTATTGTCGTTGAACGCAGGCTGATCGGCAAACGTAAATGGGGCTTTTTGACGCTTCATTCCGCTTTTGTCGTCATTCTTCTCGGCGCGTTGATATCCTATCTGTTTAGTATAGAAGGAACTCTCCATCTGCGGGAAGGCGAGACAAGCAACAAAATGGTTGTAATGAGTTCCAAAGGACACGAAAACCATACTCTGCCTTTCGAAATGAAACTGCTGAAATTCACCCTTACCCGTTATCCCGGCTCCTCAAGTCCGTCGTCCTACGAGAGCAGAGTCTCCGTATATGCGGACGGAAAAGTCGGCGAAGAAAGAATTTTCATGAACAATGTGCTTGATGTCAAGGGATACAGATTTTTTCAGGCTTCGTACGACAGGGACGAGCTGGGGACGATACTCACCGTCAAAAAGGATGTTGTCGGGCGAAACGTAACCTATGCGGGCTATATCCTGCTGACAGCCGGTTTTATCCTTTGCCTTTTCGGACGCAATTCGCGGTTCGGGCAATTGAGCCGGCGACTGAAGGAGATGAGGACAAGGGCAAAATCGGCAGCGGTTATCTTCGTTATTGTCAGCCTGATACCCATGCCCTCGGAAGCGCAGCAGACAATGCTCGATGCGGTACGTAAATTTCCCGTACCGAAGGAACATGCGGAAAAATTCGGAGCGCTTCCTGTCCTGTCCCCAAACGGAAGAATCATGCCGGTAAACACATTTTCGTCGGAAATATTGCGCAAAGTGCATAAATCCACTCATATCGGGCAGTTGGATTCCGACCGGTTTCTGCTTGGTCTGCTGGCTGTGCCCGACATGTGGGCGAGGATACCGCTGATAGCATTGCCGAACGAAGATTTGGCGATGTTTTTCAACCTTTCGGCAAAGCAGTGCGCTTATATCGAAATGTTTGACGCGGACGGAAACTACAAGCTGCAGGAAAAACTCGAAGCGGCATACAATAAACCGCCTGCCGACAGAAACCGTTTCGACAAGGACCTGATGAAACTCGACGAGCAGGTGAACATTATTCATCAGCTTTTTAACTATCAACTGCTTAATCTGTTTCCGAAAGAAAATGACCCCAAAAAAAGATGGTATGCTTCGGGTGATGACCTTTCTTCGTTTGCAGGGCAGGATTCGGCTTTTGTCGCCAATGCGGTTGTCTGGTATGCAGGCGCTTTGCAGCAGGGCATGAAGACAGGCGACTGGTCGGAAGCCGACAAGGTTTTAGACCTCATTGCCAAGTATCAGCAAAAGCGAAACAACACCATAGATATCAATCCGAAACGTATGCGTGCCGAAATCACCTACAATCGGCTGGAAATTTTTCGATGGAGCAAAATCGGATATCTTTCGTTCGGAGGACTGCTGCTTGTGTTCTCGTTTCTACAGCTTTTTCGCCGCCGCAAATGGCTGTCGACAATTGTGACGGCGCTGGGCGTATGCGTCTCGGCAGTATTTCTGTATCACACTTTCGGAATGGGAATACGCTGGTACATAGCCGGTCGTGCTCCATGGAGCAATTCTTACGAGACGATGATTTATATTTCGTGGGCGATGATGGTTGCCGGCATGATATTTGCCGGACGCAGCGCAATTGCTTTCGCTCTTGCCGTTCTGTTTGCCGGAACAGTTCTGTTTGTGTCGGGATTGAACTGGATGGATCCGGAAATCAATCCTCTGGTTCCGGTTCTGAAATCGCCCTGGCTGATGTTTCACGTGGCGGTGATTGTGGCGGCTTACGGATTCATGGGAATTTCCTGTCTGATAGGGCTTACCAATCTTGTCCTGCTGTCCGTCCGGACAAAAAACAGCCAAATAGCCGACCGCGTAAAGGAACTCGGCATCATAAACGAAATGTCGCTGATTATAGGTCTGGCTTTGATGACCGTAGGAACTTTTCTCGGCGCCGTGTGGGCAAATGTGTCGTGGGGACGTTACTGGGGATGGGATGCAAAGGAGACATGGGCGCTGGTAACGGTGATTGTCTATGCAATTGTCCTGCACGTCAGACTAATAAAACGGTGGGACAATGTCCGGATATTCAGCCTCGCATCGGTTGTGGCTTTCGCGTCCGTGCTGATGACTTATTTCGGTGTGAACTATTTCCTTAGCGGAATGCATTCCTACGGACAAACCGGCTCGACGGGAAGTGTGTTTGTATATCTGCTGTTTGCCGCACTGGTGATAATTCTGCTCGCGTTTACATCACGTAAGATAACGAATAGTGAACAGTGAATAACGAATAACGAATAGTGAACAGTTGTTCCGAAATCCCGATAAAGATGGATAGCGCTGAAGCACTATCTACCTTTTTCCGCCACAATTAACCGTCCCGTCAGGGACGGAATGTGAATAAATGTCCCGTTTATTTTTGTACAATGCCTTCGTCCGTGTCGCTTATGTTTATAAAATCAACATGCAACTTGTGCAAATGTTTCCGTGAAAAAAAAAAGAGGGGCTGCCTCAATTTCAGTCCCTCTCCAATTATCATTTATAATCACTTATTTCACGAATACGGAACTTGCATGAGCATGATTTGTCCCATCGGTGAGCCGCTGCGCTTCACCGTTTTTCCACAGGGTGGCTACATTCAGACCGTTTGCATTCGCTTCATATCCGCCAACATATACATCGCCGCCCGATACAAAAACGGGATATGCCTCAGCGCTTTTTGTTCCGTCGGTGAGCCTCTGCACCACTCCGTTTTTCCACAGGGTGGCTACATTAACTCCGTTTATATGTTCGAATCCTGCCACATATACATCACCACCGGATACGTAAACGGATCTTGCTATTGCATTATTTGTCCCGTCAGTGAGCGGCAGCGCCGTGCCGTTTTTCCACAGGGTGGCTACCCAATAGTTGTTTACATTTGTTTCATATCCTGCCACATATACATCGTTGCCGGATACGTAAACAGAATATGCATAAGAATTTGTCACATCGGTAAGCTGCTGCGCCGTGCCGTTTTTCCACAGGGTAGCTTTAGGGTTATAGCCCGTATTCATTTCATGTCCTGCGACATATACGTTGCTGCCCGATACGTAAACGGAAGATACGGAAGCCTCTTTCCCGTCGGAAAGTCGCTGAGCCGTGCCATTTGTCCACAGGACGGCTTCAGCGTTATAGCTTGCATCCAGTTTGTACCCTGCCACATATACGTTGCCGCCGGATACGTAAACGGAATTTGCTCCTGCATGACTTGTCCCGTCGGTAAGCCGCTGCGCTGTACCGTTTCTCCACAGGGTTGCCACCCGGTAGTCGCCCGTCGTTTCAAGTCCTGCCACATATTCGTCGCTGCCCGATACGTAAACGGAATTTGCGGAAGAATAATTTGTACCGTCGGTGAGCCGTTGCACTGCACCGTTTTTCCACAGGGAAACTACACCGTTGTCGCCATTCCATTCGACTATCGATACATATACATCAGGTGTACGCACCACCGTGAGGGCGCAGCTGCCCGTTATGCCGTTGGCGGCGGTAGCGGTAATGGAAGCCTCGCCTTCTGCAACCGCCGTAACTTCGCCTGTCTGGGCGTTGACCGTTGCCACGGCGGCATCGCTGCTGCTCCACGTCAGGGTTTTGTCTTCCGCTTCGGCGGGCAAGGCTTCGGCAGTGAGGGTTTGCGTTTCGCCGGCGGTAAGCGTAAGCGTTGCCGGCGATACTGTTACGGTTGCAACCTCTACAGGTTTTTCCGGTTCGGGGTCATTGCCGCACGATACGGCAATGGCGGCAAATGCTGCCGCAGTCAGCATGATTGCCATGAAATTTTTAATTTTACACATTGTTAATTTATTTTATGCCCGCAAGGGCTGTTAATTTTCATCATGTACCCCAACATCTATTTCATTACGGTACAATTGCATTATGGATGTCGCTCCACGGACCTTTTTCGCCTCTGGTATTTTCCCAGCGGAGAGCGAAATACAGCGTTTTACCCCTCTGCTCGCCGGAGAAAACGAGTTTCACCGGAGTACGGGTATCGAACACGCTGTTGGTAAGCTGCGACCAGTCCGTCGGCGGGCTGTCGAGTATTGCCCATCCAACTTCAACACCGTGTACACCTTTGGGTTTCGCCGTTCCCCGTTCGTCTTTGTCGCGATAGCTGATGCTTATCGTCGCTGGTATCGATGAATCGACCGTAGCCTCGACCGTCGTTTTCGGCGGCTGCGGAGGAACTCTTCCGCCGGAAGGACGTTTAGGCAGACCCATGCTTACCAGATCCTCATCGGTAACAAGCGGACTATTACGCAGGTAGCCGGTGTAAAACTGTCTGTACACCTTGACGAAATCGGCTTCCGCAGCCTTCAATGCCGCCGACTTGGCGGGAGTTCGCTCGGCAGGATTTTTCCAGTTTTCAAAAGCAAATTTGAAACTGTTGTACTTCGCGACAACTTCGCCGTAGTACCAGGCATTTGCCGCGCCTGCGATTCCCATTCGGTCGAGATTTTCGGCAGTTAGATAATTGATTGTTACGGTCGCCTGATCATACCGTTTTTCATAGCCCTGAGCAAGCCAATCTGTTCTTTTAACCATAATTTTATTTTTTTTAATAATTAAACATACGACTTTTATTCATATTTTATGAAATTAATACTCGTGATTTTTGCCTTTTCAAGCTGATTTATTGACACCAATATGCGAAACATTGAGACCAATATACGATGTATTGACACCAATCCGTGAGACATTGACGCCAATATACGAGGTATTGACACCAATCCGTAAGACATTGACGCCAAT
>JAISSE010000158.1 GCA_031273285.1 Prevotellaceae bacterium | reverse complement strand
AAAGAAGAAGAGGCTACCCGACTTTTCGGGCAGCCTCTTTCGCAGTGACCCCGGAGGGGCTCGAACCCTCGACCCATTGATTAAGAGTCAATTGCTCTACCAACTGAGCTACGGAGTCTAAAAAAAATGCGATGCAAAAGTACAAAAAAAACCGAATAACAAAATACTTTCTTACCTTTGCATCAAAATAAATGCTAAATTATGCTGGAAGAAAGATTGCCGAGACCCGATTTTTTGTTTGAGATAAGTTGGGAAGTTTGTAACAAAATAGGTGGAATTCATACGGTTTTGACTTCAAAACTGTATGCCCTTGACGAGGGACTGAAAAATGCGCATGTGTTTATCGGTCCGGATTTGATAAAGGAAAACGAGGTCAATATCGAGTTTGCCGAAGATGCGCAGATTTTCAAATCGTGGAAAAATCATGCCGCGAACGAGGGACTGATTGTAAGAATAGGACGGTGGAACATCGAAGGCAAGCCAATTGTTTTCCTCGTGGACTACACCCGCTTTTTTGAGGAAAAAGACAAAATATTCAGCGCGTTTTGGGAAGATTACCGCCTGGATTCGCTACCCGGACGGTGGGACTATATCGAAGCCAACCTCTTCGGCTACGCTGCCGGAAGAGTTATCCGAAGTTTCGTGAACTATCACAAGGCGTTTGCCAAAAACGCCATCGCCCATTTTCACGAATGGATGTCCGGCGCCGGACTGCTGTATTTGCAGAAACACAGTCCCAATGTTGCCTGCGTGTTTACAACCCACGCCACTGTTGTCGGCAGATGTATTGCGGGTAACGACATGCCGCTGTACGACAATATGGCAGGTTACAATCCCGACGCCGTCAGCCGCGATTTCAACGTCAGGGCAAGATATTCGCTGGAAAAAAACGCGGCTCTGGCAGCCGACTGTTTCACCACGGTGAGCGATATTACGGCTAAGGAATGTGAATATTTTCTGGGACGGGTACCCGATGTGATTACTCCCAACGGATTCAGAATCACGATGGAGGTAAACACCGACAAAAGAGGCAGAGCCGTGATGAACAGGGTTGCGGAAGCTCTTCTGCAAACAAAACCGGCGGAAAATGCTGTTTTTGTCGGGACAAGCGGACGGTATGAATTCAAGAACAAGGGTCTGGATTTGTTTATTCGGGCTTTGGGGGAGATAAACAGAGCCGGATCGCCAAGGGAAATCATTGTTTTCATATTTGTCCCCGCCGGTTCGCAGGGACCGTCGAGGGAACTGCTGCACAACCTTCAATATCCCGACAGCCCGATTCCCGTTACAAACAGATTTATCACCCACAATCTGGACGACCATTATCATGACCGGATATTGCAGTCCGTTTCGGAAAACGGCATCAGCAATTCCGAAGCGGATAAGGTGAAGGTGATTTTTGTCCCATCGTACATGAACGGAAAAGACGGTATTTTCAATCTGCACTACTACGATTTGCTGGTCGATATGGATTTGACGGTATTTCCTTCGTACTACGAGCCGTGGGGATATACGCCGCTGGAAAGTCTTGCATACGGAGTGCCGACGGTTACCACGACCCTGGCGGGATTCGGAATATGGGTGAAAAACGAATTTGCACACAGCCCCGCGGTATCCGTTATCGAACGTACCGACAGCAATGTCCCCGATGTCGTTGCACGGTTGTCGGAACGAATCCTTGAACAATGTTCGATGCCGGATGTTAGAATTGAAGAATTGAGACGGAATACGAAGGAGGTGGCAGACAGAGCGTCGTGGGACGGTTTTATCAAATATTACAATACTGCCTACTCCGTTGCTCTGGAAAAAACGGCAGCACGCTATTCTACTCATAAATTGACGGAAAAAATGGAAGAAACACACCCGTACATAGTAAGCATACCCAAAGATAATGTGAACTGGCATCGAATGATAGTACACCGTACCATTCCCGAACTGCTGCGCCCGCTCGACGAGCTGTCGCGAAATCTCTGGTGGTCGTGGAATCAGGAAGCCGTTAATCTGTTCAAGTCCATCAACGAAGACCACTGGAAAAAGTCGGAATATAATCCGATCATGATGCTCGACATGGTCTCGTATCAAAAATTCAAGGATTTGGAAAACAACGGGGAGTTTGTCAACAAACTGAATCATGTCTACAACCTGTTCGTGCAGTACATGTCGCACAAGGAAGAGACGCGGAAGAAAAGCCGTATAGCGTATTTCAGCATGGAATACGGGCTGCATTCTTCGCTGAAGATATACTCCGGCGGACTTGGAATACTTGCGGGCGACTATCTGAAAGAGGCAAGCGACAAAAAAGTAAACATCGTCGGCGTGGGTCTGCTGTATAAATACGGTTATTTTAAACAGAAACTGTCGTCGGCAGGCGATCAGGTGTCGGAATATGAGGAGCAGAGTTTCGACAAAATCCCCGTTTCGTCCGTTCGCGATGAAGACGGCAACTGGATTTCGATAGAAATAGCTTTCCCCGGACGCATGCTGCACGCAAAGGTCTGGAAAGTGGACGTCGGCAGGACGGAACTGTACCTTCTGGATACCGATATTGAGAATAATATCGAAGAAGACCGAACCATCACCCATCATCTTTACGGAGGCGACTGGGAAAATCGCCTGAAACAGGAGATACTCCTCGGCATCGGAGGCATCCGCGCGCTGGAGAAACTCGGCATAGAAGCCGATGTGTATCACTGCAACGAAGGTCATGCCGCCATGATCGGTTTCGAACGCATGCATCATCTCATGCAGAAACACAATCTGAAATTCTACGAAGCGCGGGAAGTTGTACGTGCATCGTCCCTGTTTACAACGCATACTCCCGTTCCGGCGGGACACGATTCCTTCGACGAAAGTCTGCTGAGAAAATACATTTCTCACTATCCTGAAAGATTTCACGTGTCGTGGGAACGGATTGTCGGTCTCGGAAGAATGAATCCCGGCGACGCCGGCGAGAAATTTTCCATGAGCTGCCTTGCCGTCAATCTTTCGCAGGATGTGAACGGTGTCAGCTGGCTGCATGGAAAGGTTACCAGAGAAATGCTCGAACCGATGTTTCCCGGCTATCTTCCCGAAGAGCTTTTTATCGGTTACGTTACCAACGGAGTACATTATCCGACATGGACAGCTCCCATATGGAAGGATTTATACAACAAAACTTTCGGTCCCGATTTTGCCGGACACAACTACGACAAGTCCTGTTTTAAAAATATCAGAAATGTAAGCAGTGAAATTATCTGGAATATCCGCAACAAACTGCGGAACAAACTGATTGCTCATATCAAAAACTGGATTTCGAGCCAGAACGACATCAACTATTATTCGCCGCGCGAAATTGTGGAAATAAAGGAGACCCTCGACCCGGAAAAACTGACGATAGGCTTCGCCCGCAGGTTTGCCACATACAAAAGAGCGCATCTCCTGTTCTCGAACCTTGATCAGCTGAACGATATCGTCAATCATCCCCTGCGTCCGGTGCAGTTTGTTTTTGCCGGCAAGGCGCATCCGGCGGATAAAGCCGGTCAGGATCTGATTAAGAAAATCGTGGAAATATCCAAGTATCCGCAGTTTCTGGGCAAAATACTGTTCCTCGAAAACTACGACATGGAACTCGCGGCGAAGATGGTGCGCGGAGTGGACATCTGGCTCAACACGCCGACAAGACCTCTGGAAGCGTCGGGCACCAGCGGCGAAAAGGCTGTGATGAACGGTGTCATGCACTTCAGTGTTCTCGACGGATGGTGGGTCGAAGGCTATGAAAGCGACGCAGGATGGGCTTTGCCGATTAATGCCGCGTATGCAAACAACGATTTCCAGAACGAACTGGACGCCGAAACCATCTACAGCATAATAGAGAACGAAATCACAATGCTGTATTACGAACGCAACGCGAATAATATCCCTGAACAGTGGATTGCCCGAATAAAAAATTCGATCGAAAAGGTCGCGTCGAACTTCACCACCAACCGCATGATGAACGATTACGAAGAAAAATACTACAACAAGCTGCGGAAACGGTCGGAGGAATTAATCGCCGACGATTTCAAACTTGCCCGCGAAATTACCGACTGGAAGTACAAGGTGCTGAAAGAGTGGGAAAGTGTCGAAATGGTATCCGTCAAAAGACCGGATATGGAAAAGGAACCGATTTTGCTGGGTAAGGAGTACGAAGCGGAAGTGATCGTTTCCACAGGGCTTTTGACCCCCGAAGACATCGGCGTCGAAATATTGCTTGCCGAACAGTCGGGCGATATTAAAACGATAGTGATGCAGACGGAATTCGGCATCTTTTCGCGAAGAACGGGCGAGGCAACATACAGGATAAAATTTGCACCGACGGTGTCGGGAACATTCTTCTCGGCAATAAGAATATATGCGAAAAATCCGAATCTGCCCCACCGGCAGGATTTCTGTCTTGTAAAATGGGTGTAATTTAGTTGAGAGTTGAGAGTTGAGAGTTGAGAGTGAATTACGAATTACGAAAGAAGCCGGAAGGGGAAAACTCTCAACTGTTTTTGAATCACCACCCGCAACCTTGCGGCGAACATATCGGGTAGGGTAGGGCGGGCAAGGCTGTTGCGAAGATGACAAATCGGATTGCAATAACGTGTTTATAACGATCATACGGGCAAATATGCTGCCGATTTAATGCGTTTGCCACGAATATTTATTAAAAAAAGTATCGGGAAATAAATTTTAATTATCTTTGCACAAATTTTTAACAAATTAATTAGAATAGATGTCAAGGGTGATAAAATTCCGCAAAGGGCTTAATGTTAAGCTAAAAGGGACTGCCGAACAAGTGTTGAGCGCGGCGCCGGTATCTGCAACATACGCAGTAAGTCCCTCTGATTTTTCAGGTCTTACGCCTCGGCTGTGTGTAAAACAGGGAGACGAGGTGAAAGCCGGCACACCTGTTTTTTTCGACAAATACAAGCCCGAAATACGGTTTGTTTCCCCCGTCAGCGGTACGGTTGAGGCAATCGACAGGGGAGAGCGCCGGAAACTGCTTCGGGTAGTCGTTAAACCCGACTCGACAAACACTCCCGAAAAATACAAAATCACGGCAGAATTGCCGAACAGCAGGGAGCAAATCATTGAACTCATGCTGAAAGCGGGTTACTGGCCCTTCGTCATACAGCGTCCCTACGGAATCATCGCCAACCCGGCGGACAAGCCGAAATCGATATTCGTATCGGGTTTCGATACCGCGCCACTGACGGTGGATATGGCTTTTTTGCTTTTGGGGCAGGAAAAATATTTCCAAAAAGGCATTGACATACTGGGTAAACTGACTGATGGAAAGGTGTATCTGGGACTGGATGCCGACGATTCCGCATCGAAACTGAATAAAATCGAAAATGCCGAAATAACATTGTTTACAAGTAAACATCCATCCGGAAACGTTGGTGTCCAGATACATCATATTGACCCGATAAACAAGGGCGATATTGTCTGGACAATGGATGCCCAGCACGTCGCCATGCTGGGACGGTTTTTTTCGACCGGAACATACAGCGCCGAAAAAATAGTCGCTCTTTGCGGATC
>JAISSE010000115.1 GCA_031273285.1 Prevotellaceae bacterium | reverse complement strand
TATTGAATCCTCCGCTGCAATATTGTAGAGACTGGGCATGTCCTGTCTCCTCAGCGACATTGCGGATACAGGACACACGCGGAGACGGTCTCTACATATCGCGGCATTAAGCCCTTCGGGCTATCGCTACGACGAACGACGGGAACTCCATCCATAGCACCTCAAAATAAGATTTAGCCGAATTTTCTTCCCTTTTTGGTTCCGGCTTGTCCAGCTTAGGTTCGAAAGTGGGTCACACCAGTTTCGGGAGAGGGTTGCGGCTATTTCGGGAGAGGGTGGTGGCTATTTCGGTAGAGAATGGTAGCTATTTCGGGAAAGACCGGTCGCTATTTCGGGAGAGGGTGGCGGCTATTTCGGGAGAGGGTGGTACCCACTTCGCGACCGGGTTGCACCCCCTTCCGAAGTGGGTCACACGGGTGGATTTGGCTACGCCGAACTTGCATTCGGCACAGTCAAATTCACCCCTTTTTTTCATCAAAAATTGCGGTTTCAAAAAAAACAGTTAATTTTGCCCGTTGTATTGAAATGAACTTTAGATGGAAAAAAAATTGGTAGTATCTCCGTCGCCTCATATCCACGATAGTGCGACGACGCAAGGTTTGATGCGAGACGTGATTATTGCGCTGCTTCCGGCATTCGCGGTCTCGGTATTGTTTTTCGGGGTCAATACCCTGCTGGTTACACTTGTATCGGTGGGAGTATGCGTGGGTTTGGAGTGGCTGTTGCAGAAATACGTACTGAAAGTGCGCCCGACCGTATTCGACCTGTCCGCGGCGCTCACGGGTTTGCTGCTGGCGATGAATCTCCCGTCGGGTATACCTTTATATATGGTAGCCCTCGGCGCGGCGTTTGCCATCGGAGTGGCAAAAATCAGTTTCGGAGGACTTGGAAGCAACCTGTTCAATCCGGCAATCGCGGGGCGTATCTTCCTGCTGATTTCCTTTCCCGTCGCCATGACTTCGTGGGACGCGCCGGCTTCCCTGCTGTTTTCCGCCGACGCGACCAGTGGCGCAACCCCTCTCGCGATAATGGCTCACGGTATTGCCGACGGGCATACGCCGCAGGAGATAATGGCGGAACACGGATTTTCGTACTTTCACATGCTGTTCGGGCAGACAGGAGGGTCGTTCGGCGAAGTGTCCGCGCTGGCGCTGCTGCTCGGATTCGCATATCTGCTGATACGGAAAGTCATCACCTGGCATATTCCCGTAACGGTATTTCTGACCGTCGCGATATTTACCGGCATCTTCTGGTTAGCCGCCCCCGCAACACATCCCGACCCGCTGTTTCATTTGCTGTCGGGAGGGCTTCTGCTGGGCGCAATCTTCATGGCTACCGACTATGTTACTTCGCCCATGGTCAAAAAAGGAGCGGTGATATATGCCGTCGGAATCGGTATTCTCACCTGTGTGATTCGGTACTGGGGAGCATTTCCCGAAGGAATATCCTTTGCAATACTGATAATGAATGCGGTGGTTCCACTGATAAACCTGTATGTCAAACCTAAGCGTTTCGGTAAAAAAATAAACGGATAATCGTGTGTTTCTTAAATTAAAAAGGAGATATAAATGGCAAAAGAATCGTCTTTTAAAAATATGACACTGACACTTCTGACAATCACTTTTGTTTCGTCGGCAGTGCTTGCGGGCGTCTACGAGCTTACAAAAGACTCGATTGAAGCGGTGCGGATTCAAAAAATCAACCGGGGAATATCGGACGTCCTGCCCCCTTTCGACAATAATCCCTCCGATGACGTGTATAAAAAATACGTCGACGGCGACACCGTATATGTTTATCCCGCAACGAAGGACGGGAACAGTGCGGGTGCTGCCGTGCAGACTTTTACAAACAACGGCTACGGCGGAAAATTTGTGCTGCTCGTCGGGTTTCTCGCCGACGGAACGATAAACAGCATCAATGTAATATCGCACAGCGAAACACCCGGACTTGGCGACAAAATCAACCCGAAGAAAAGCGGTTTCAGCCTGCAGTTTCAGGGTAAAAATCCTGAAACCTACAAACTTGCGGTACGCAAGGAAGGAGGCGACGTCGAAGCAATCACCGCCTCGACAATCAGTTCGAAAGCCTTTTGCGACGCTGTGGCAAGGGCATACCGGGTATATCGGGAAGACGTCATGAAGCAGGAGGCACGGGACGGCGACACCGGCGCCACATCAAACAAGGAAACAGATAATCAATAGGCATATGAAAGAAAAAATACAGATAATCATAAAAGGCATATTCGCGGAAAATCCCACTTTCGTGCTGATATTGGGAATGTGTCCCACACTTGCCACCACCTCATCCGCAATCAACGGTCTGTCGATGGGGCTGGCTACCGCATTCGTGCTGATGCTCTCGAACCTGACGATATCCTTGGTCGCGAAGCTGATACCCGACAAGGTGCGCATTCCGTCGTATATCGTCATCATTGCGGCATTCGTAACGGTGGTCGATTTGCTTATGGCGGGGTATCTTCCCGATATTCACGCCACGCTGGGCATCTTCATACCGCTGATAGTCGTAAACTGCATAGTTTTAGCCCGCGCCGAATCCTTTGCGTCGAAAAACGGAGCTGTCGATTCCATCTTCGACGGTTTGGGGATAGGACTCGGATTCACGCTGGCGCTCACCTGTCTGGGCTTTGTCCGCGAACTTCTGGGCGACTATTCCGTCTTCGGACACAAACTGACCTCCGGCGACGGAATGATTCTGTTCATACTTGCCCCCGGAGCGTTTTTCGCCCTGGCATATCTGATGATTCTCTTTAATATCGTAAAAAGGAAATTTGTTAAGAAATAATTAATTATGGAATATATTCTAATCATAATCGCGGCGGTTTTCGTAAACAATGTGGTGCTGGCGCAGTTTCTGGGGATATGTCCGTTTCTCGGAGTATCCGGCAAGGTAAGTACATCCGCGGGCATGGGCGGCGCAGTGATATTCGTGCTGACGCTGGCGGCGATAGTAACATATCTGATACAGCATTTCATCCTGATTCCCCTGCAAATCGAATACATGCAGACCATCTCCTTTATTCTCGTGATAGCGGCGCTGGTGCAGATGGTCGAAATCATTCTGAAAAAAGCAAGTCCTTCGCTCTATCAGGCTTTGGGAATCTTTCTCCCCCTGATAACAACCAACTGCGCGGTGCTGGGAATAGCCATACTGTCGATTCAGAAAGACTACAATCTCGCGCAAACGGCGGTATTCGCCCTTGCCAACGGGGTCGGATTTGCTCTGGCGTTGATTTTATTCGCCGGACTTCGCGAGCAGCTCGACTTGACATCGAACGTGCCGAAACAGATGAAAGGATACCCCATCGCGCTAATCGTGGCGGGATTGCTTGCAATGGCGTTTATGGGTTTCGGAGGAATAGTGAAATAGCATGACAGACGGGCGAAACGGCGGGAATAAAGTTGTCGGGCAAAAACAAACATGTCGACCGACAGTCGTTTGCCGCCCGCGTCATCGAAAAAATCCGCTTTTCGCAGCGGGGAAAAATTGTTCATCCTCACGAAAAATATTTTTATATGCTTACAGTCAGCCGTATGCCGAAATAATTAGGTTGTTTGCGGAATATTATTACTTTTGTGAAAAAATACCTTATAAATTAAATGTTTGTAAACAGTTTTATACTTAAAGTATTTAGAAAAAGGATTAAAGAGATTGAACGGTTACGAAAACGACCGGACGAAATGCAGGAAACCGTGTTTTCCGCCTTGCTGAAAGCCGGCGAAAAAACGGAATACGGCGAGCGGTATAATTTCAAGCGAATAAGAAATATCGAAGATTTCAGGAACAGTGTTCCCGTATCCGATTATGCAGCTCTTCAGCCTTATATCAAAAGGATGCGCAGCGGCGAAAATAATATTCTGTGGAACACTCCCGTAAAATGGTTTGCGAAATCGTCGGGCACAACCGCCGGCAAGAGCAAATTTATTCCCGTAAGTTACGAATGTTTGCGGGACTGTCATTTTTCGGGAAGCAAGGATGTTACGCTTCAGTATCTCATCAATAATCCCCGGTCGAATTTACTGCTCGGCAAGTCGCTTACCCTCGGCGGCAGCCGCAAAATCGACGAATTTAACAGCAAAATCAAAACCGGCGATTTGTCGGCAATCATGATTCACAACTCCCCCTGGTATGCCGAACTTGCGCGGACACCGTCGAAAAAGACGGCTTTGATTCCTGATTTTGATGAAAAAACGGACAGCATAGCCCGCTATTCGAGCAACCGGAACGTGATAAGTTTTGCCGGAGTGCCCTCGTGGAATCTGGTTTTGCTGAACCGCATTCTGGAATATACGGGCAAAAATCATCTGCTGGAGCTGTGGCCCGGTCTGGAAGTGTTCTTCCACGGCGGAGTCGCCTTTGGTCCGTACATCGAACAGTTTAAACGGATTATACCCTCCGAAAAAATGTGCTATATGGAAACGTACAACGCCTCCGAAGGCTTTTTTGCTTTTCAGGATTCGCCGAACGACGATTCGATGCTGCTGCTGGCAAACAATAATATCTTCTTTGAATTTATGCCCGCCTCCGAAGTGGGCAAAGTGTCGCCGAAAACATACTCCATTGCGGAAGTGGAGACGGGCATAAACTATGCAATGATAATATCGACCAATGCCGGTTTGTGGCGTTATCTGATTGGAGACACCGTGAAATTCACTTCACTGTATCCGCACAAAATCCGGATAACCGGAAGGACGGCGCACTACATCAACGTTTTCGGCGAAGAACTTATTGTCGGAAACGCCGAAGAGGCATTGCAGAAAACCTGTTCCGAAACAAATGCCATTGTTTCGGAATATACCGTAGCTCCGATATTTATGAGCGAAACGTCGAACGGATCGCACGAATGGCTAATCGAATTTAATACTCCGCCCCAAAATATCGAGCATTTCGCGAATACGCTGGATAAAACCCTGTGTGAGGTTAATTCGGACTACGAAGCGAAAAGATACCATAATATAACTCTCTCGCGTCTGCGACTTACTGTCCTGCCGCAGGGAACTTTCATCAAATGGATGGAATCGAAAGGCAAGCTGGGAGGGCAAAATAAAATACCGCGACTGTATAATTCGCGCGAATACGCCGACCAGCTGTTAAGAATCATAAATACGCGCAGCAAAATATAGCGGTATAATTGATAATTGATAATTGATAATTGATAATTGATAATTGATAATTGATAATTGATAATTGATAATTGATAATTGATAATTGATAATTGATAATTGATAATTGATAATTGATAATA
>JAISSE010000029.1 GCA_031273285.1 Prevotellaceae bacterium | reverse complement strand
CTTTCGACAAAACTTTGACTGTAACGGCAGGCGGAGTACCCAGCATTACCCTGCACATCAAAGGTAATGTAACCAAAAAACCGGAGGATTTTACGGTTACCTATCCCCAGAGTTTCGGTGATTTAAGGGCGAAAAACAAAAGAGATTTCTCATTTGCACAGATTTCGTCGCAACAGGCTACCACGACTCAAATCATTGATATTGCCAATGCTGGCGATAAAGCGGTAAAGGTTACGTTCGAAAACGTTCCCGAATATATTGTTGTGAACGCTATTCCGGATTCGCTGGGTCCGAGACAAAAGGGTCAAATCACAATCGGCGTGAACGGCGCAAAACGTAAAAAATTCGGATACATCAACGACAAGATTACCGTTAAAACCGGAAAAAGTACGGAAACTATCAGTGTAACAAGCATCGTCGCAGAAAAAATTGAACCGGCGACAGACAAAATTCCGGTAAGCGAAATAATTCAATCGACTGTCGATTTGGGGACATTGACCGAAAATAAGGTTTCGAGTCCGATAGAAATCAGAAATATCGGAAACGCCGATCTTGTGATCAAGTCGTTTACCGCCGACAATGACGCTTTTACGGTTGCCATGAAAAAGGAAATTAAAATCAAAGCCGGCAAAACGGGAACAATCAAATTATCTGCCAACAATCTTCAAAAGGGAAGCAATGTGGCACAGTTGTATTTGAGCACAAACGATCCCGCAAAATCGTTATTGAGAGTTACGGTCAAAGCCGATGTACAGTAAACCGTAGAGAAACGGTCTGAAGTAAAAAACAGTAAATGATAACCCTGTTATCACTTACTGTTTTTTTTCGTGGCAACTGCATTAATTTCGCATGGATGTGGCTATTGTAGAGATGTGGCGCGCCGCGTCTCTACGGTGGCAGGGGCGGCGATAAACACACCGTAGAGGCTGCGCCGACAAAATTCTCCCTCCCTTTTATTTTCTTTTATCCGTGATTTATGGAATAATTATTATCTTTGCACCGTTATTCAAACGAAAATTTAATGCAATTAGTAAATCGATATACCGAACAGAAACGAATGAAAAATGTCCTAACCGGAGCGAACACAGTATTTGTGGTCGTTTACGGGCGGCGCAGTTGCGGCAAATCAACATTGCTCAGGCAAATGATGGAAAGAGATGATGTGTATTTCGTTGCCGACCGGACGGAATCAAAGCATCAGATTGCACTGTTTGCCAAAGCCGTTGCCGATAAAATACAGGGGTTCGACAAGGTTATTTATCCCAACTGGACAACGTTTTTTGAAAATCTGAATCTGCGTCTGCCGAGGAGGACAAACATTTTTATCGACGAGTTTCAATATCTGCTGAAAAGCGATCCGCAACTGCCCGAAGTTATCCGCATAATGCTGGATAACAAGGCGAATAAACGTTTCAATCTGATTGTTTGCGGTTCGTCGCAACAGTTGATGAGCGGACTTGTATCCGACACTTCGTCGCCGTTATACGGACGTACCAATGAGGTTTTTAAAATACAGCCCATGGAGCCTTCCGTTTTGCGGCAAACCTTCCATTGTTCGGCTGTTGAGGCAATTGAGGAATACAGCATATGGGGAGGAAGTCCGCGTTACTGGGATTTCAGACTGCGGGAAAAATCCCTGGACGAAGCTCTGAAAAACCACGTGCTGTCGCCGCAGAGCGCTCTTTACGACGAACCCGTAAAATTACTGCTGGACGATATGCGCGATATTACACAGTCGTTCACCATTTTGTCGCTGATAGCCTCCGGCTGCAACCGTTTGTCCGAAATAGCCGAAACGATAGGCAAACCGACTACAAGCCTGAATGCTCCGCTGGATAAATTATTGTCGCTCGGACATATATATCGGGAAGTCTCGTTCAGCGAAAATATCAAAAACCCGAAAAAAAGTCTGTACAAGATTGCAGACCCTTTCCTCCGTTTTTACTTCACTTTTGTCGTACCCAACCGTTCCCAGATAGAAACGGGGCGGATAGAACCCGTTCTCAACAAGATACAGCAACAGCTCCCTGCCTGTGTGGCGTCCACGTGGGAACGTTTTTGCCGGCAGACTGTCGCATCGACAAAGTTTAACGGAATAGCCTTCAAGCCCGCATCCAAATGGTGGGGGTCTCCGAAAAATCCGACCGGCTTGGACATAGTCGCGGAATCTGTCGACGGAAATTATTTGCTGATAGGCGATTGTCAATGGGGGGAAAAGGTTTACGGAACAAAAAATCTTTTCAGAGAACTCGAAGAAAAAATCGCATCGTTTCCCTTTCCGAACAACAGGACGGTGCTGCCGGTGCTGTTTCTCAAGGAAACCGACAAACGGGAAAAAGAAAACAATGTATATACACCCAATGATTTGCTGTACGGTTAATTATCGGACGGAATCATGATTGCCGATTATCAGGACATGAAAAATATTTTTGTCATATTGCTGATGATTTTTGTCAACAGTCTTCATGCGCAGGATTTTAAAGTGATGTTCTACAATGTGGAAAATTTCTTTGACACCGAAGACGACCCGAATACGAACGACGATGATTTCACTCCCGAAGGAACAAATCACTGGACTTATCGGCGATTTATCCAAAAAAGAAACAATATCTACAAAACGATTATTGCCGCAGGCAAGGGGCATGTTCCGCATGTTATCGGTCTCTGCGAAATCGAAAACCGGTATGTCCTGCGGCAGTTAACCGAACAAACGCCTCTGTCCAAATACAATTACGGCATAGTGCATTACGATTCTCCCGACCGCCGGGGGATTGACGTCGCCCTTGTCTATCAGAAAGATTCGTTTGATGTTATCGTGTCGAAGGCACATAAAGTGCCCGGACAGACACGGGATATTCTTTACGTCAAGGGAAAAACAAACGATAACGACACCCTGCATTTCTTTGTCAATCACTGGACTTCGAAATGGGGAGGAGCGGCTTCGGAGAACAGCCGAATAGCGATTGCCGAAGTGTTAAAGCATCTCGTCGATTCAATATTCGACGAAAATGCGAATGCAAATATCTGTGTAATGGGCGATTTCAACGACTATCCCGACAGCAAACCCGTCCAGACCCTGAATGTAAAACCGATGCACACAAACGCAGGCAACGGATACCTATATAATATGTCGCTGCATTTGCAGGACGACAAACAGGGCAGCATAAAATATCAGAACAAATGGGAACTGATTGATCTGTTTTTTGTTTCGGGAAATTTACTGTTCGCCGAAACAGGCTTGAGATGCTCGGCTGGCAGCATCGAAATATTCAAAGCCGGTTTTCTTCTCGAAACAAGCCCCGGAGAAGGCGAAGCGCTCAAACGGACTTACAGAGGACCGGTATATGTCGGCGGATTCAGCGATCATCTCCCCGTAATACTGACTTTTTCCAAATAATTTTTTCGATTTTTTTAGATTTCCGTACCGGTATTTTTATTTGTTTTAACAATCGCCAATTAAAAAATAACATGTCTTAATTCCTTTGTCCAAAACATATTATATTCCGGAATCAACCCCATGCGTCATGCGGTGCGACTGTGAAAATATGCGAAATTATGCAAAAAAACGTATTCTTTTATTTGTATTATGCAAAATATGTCTAAATTTGTGCCGTTGGAAAGTTTATTATTGATGATATTTAAATATAATATTACGAATTTATTTATTACGAACATGAGAAATATACTATTAATTGCCGGTCTTTTGATGTTTGGGATAACATCGAAAGCCCAAGATGCACAAACCGCAGGCACAGACCCCGTTGAAACGCAGACAAACGCTGTTGCCGCGCGTCTTAATCTGAATGAAGAGAAGAAGAAAGCCGTTTACAATATTTTCTCCCAGACGGAAAAACGGATTACGGATTTGGCGCAGGGGACGCCCGATTATACGAAACTGATTAACTACATCAATCAGGAACGTTCGGATATGCTGAAAGCAGCCCTGTCGCCTGACGAATTCGCCTTATATCAGAAAGTGTATATGACGAAGGATAACAATGAGATAAATGCGTATATCAAAAAAAACAATGCCTACCTTATGAAAAAAGCGAGCGAAGAAGCCAAGGCAAAAAAGGAAAACGACAGAATAATGCAGGCGGACAAGCTGAAAATCAAAAAGGAAGAGGATAAACAAAAATTAGCGGCTAAGAAAGAAGCCGATAAAAAGAAACTGGCGGATAAAAAAGAGGCGGCAAAACAAAAAGCCGACGCCAAGAAAGAGAAAGAAAAGCTGAAAAAAGAAGAAGCCAAGCGAAAAGCGCTGGAAAAGAAGAATGCGGACAAACAAAAAGCGCTGGAAAAGAAACAGAAAGAGCTTGATAAAAAGTTAAACAAGAAATAATTGCAGGCACTGCCGAAAAATATTTTTACAAAATATCTGGTCGTATAAAAATTATTTATATCTTTGCACCGTAAAATTAGAATACGAATATGCATAATTTGATGAACATAAACAGATACTGGCGCCGCTCTCAATATATTTCGTGAGAGTTGATATGGCGTCCGTTATCCGATATACCGAAAACCTGTCGTTCTCACGACAGGTTTTCGACTTTTAAGATGGACAATATTAATAATGTAGTTTTAATTAAAGCAGTATGAAAAAAAAATTTGTTTTAGATGAAAATGATATACCGAAAGCATGGTATAACATTGTGGCAGACATGCCTGTGAAACCTCTTCCGCCATTGAATCCCGCAACGAAGGAAATTCTGGCGCCGGAAGATTTGGAACCCATTTTCGCAAAAGAGCTTATCAGGCAGGAATTGAGCCGGGAAACATGGATAGAAATTCCCGACGAGGTGAGAGAACTCTATAAGATATGGAGACCCACGCCTTTAGTACGAGCCACAGGACTGGAAAAAGCCCTCGACACTCCCGCTCATATTTATTTTAAAAATGAAGGAGTCAGCCCGGTAGGCTCGCATAAGCTCAATTCGGCGCTGCCGCAGGCTTACTACAACAAAATGCAGGGCATTAAACGTCTGACCACCGAAACGGGAGCCGGACAGTGGGGCACGGCATTGAGTTTTGCCGCCTCCGTCTTCGGGCTGGAACTTGACGTGTATATGGTGAAAGTCAGCTATAACCAGAAACCCTACAGAAGAGTGATGATGCAGACATGGGGCGCAAACGTTTTCTCCTCGCCAAGCGATACCACAAACGCGGGACGAACAATCCTCGCAAGAGACCCGAACAATTCCGGAAGTCTGGGAATCGCCATCTCCGAAGCTGTGGAAAAATCCGTTATGGACGAATCGACCCGCTATACTCTGGGGAGCGTGCTGAATCATGTTGTGCTGCATCAGACCGTTATAGGTCTCGAATGTGAAAAACAAATGGAAATGGCAGGCGAATATCCCGATATTGTTATCGGTTGTTTCGGCGGAGGATCCAATTTTTCGGGAATAAGTTTTCCGTTTTTGCGATACAAACTGACGGACAGTAAAAATATACGTGTGATTGCGTCGGAACCCGCAAGCTGCCCGAAACTGACAAAAGGAAGATTCGAATACGACTTCGGCGACACCGTGGGATTGACGCCTCTGCTCCCGATGTACACTCTCGGACATGATTTTCAGCCTGCCGACATACATGCCGGAGGGTTGCGCTATCACGGCGCGGGAACAATTGTCAGTCAGCTGCACAAGGACGGGTTTATCGAAGTGCAGGACATTCCGCAACTGGAAACTTTCGAAGCCGGCAAACTGTTTGCAAACACCGAAGGCATAATCCCCGCTCCGGAATCAACGCACGCAATAGCCTCTGCCATACGCGAAGCCAAAATTGCAAGGGAAGAGGGCGTTCAGAAAACCATTCTGTTCAACCTTTCGGGACACGGACTGATTGATATGAGCGCTTACGACCAGTTCCTTAGCGGAGAAATGAAGAATTTCGAACTTACGGACGCGGAAATTGCAAAAACCAGAGATACTCTGGAGAAAATAGTTTGACGATATGATTGTCCGAGGGTCGAAGACCGTCGGTACGCGGATTAAGCGGATTTTCGCAGATAAATGAATAAAACGCAGAATATAGAACGAATAATAATCTGCGTTTTTTGTTTCCGTTTGTTCCGGAGACCGGGTCTCCGAGGCATTTCCGTTTTCGTTTGTCCAAGTTACAGGCGTAACTGAGGCATTTCCGTTTTCGTTTGTCCAATATCCCGGGGATATTTTGAACCTGTCAGGGTTTGCAGGGGCGGCGGCGGGAATAACTCCGGCAGGAGTTGAATAAGCCCGTTATTCATCCGATGTTCAACCCGCTTCGGGGTTGAGAGAGAGGGCGCATCTACCCTGCACGGCGCTTCGCCTGCGGCTCGCTTGTACGGGGTTATCGAAAGGGCAACTCCTTCGGAGTTAAGCGAAGCTCAGTGCGGGGTAGCGGCAATGGGATTTTTGTCGTACACCCGTCCCAACCGCTTTATCCGGTTCCGTACCGTGTTCGATCCGCGTATCCCGTACTTGCGGCTTACCGAATGTAAGCTTGCGCCCTCTTTTATCTCTTCAACTACTTTTTGCTTGAAGCAAATACTGTACCGATAGCGTTTTCTTACCTCTTTTGTCATATCTCTGTCATGTTGTACTGTCAACCTATATCAGGACATGACAACCCCCCACTGTTCACTGTTCGTTATTCACTGTTTTACCGCGTCATATCCGGCGTTAATATTATCACTATTTTATACTCTTTGACGGCGAGGCAGCTGTTGATGTCCGGCGTGTAGATAAACTCCACCTTTTGGGTTTGTGTGCCGTGCCAGGTGTAAGCGGTTCCCGCGTTATGTTCGTATATCTCTTTGCCGTTCATTATTACTGCGCCGCCGTAGGCTGCCGATTTTGCAATATATGCGTCGATGGCGGGAGAGGGAGACCAGGTGATTTCGCCGTCGGCGTCGATGCCGAAAATTTGATTGATATTCACCGCTTCGGCGTTTATGTAGCATATTGCGATGGTGTCCTTCGGCAGTTTCAGTCTGTCGCTGTTCAGCGTTTTCAGATATATTTTCCTTTTTATGTCGCTGATGCAGATATTTGTTACCGTATAGGTGTAGGTGTAGGTATTCGGGGCGACAAGTTTGTCGGTGGCGATGATGCCGTCGGCATCGATGTCGGGCGAACCGGAGGCGTTATCCCATACGACTTTTTGTGTCAGTTCGACGGTATCCAGGTATTTCGACAGGTTGACTGTGCTGCCCGGCGTTCCTGGACATGTCCATACACGAAGATCCGGATAGTTGAGCAGCGCCGGCGGATATACCTTTATCCGAAGCAGTCCGACGGCACACTGCGAAGCCGGCAAGCCGTTGTCCTTAACATCATACACTATGTCGAATACATGTCCCGTATTGCTTATAACGGCTGTCGGCTTGACGGTTAATGTTACGGTCGAATCAGCGGCGTTTACCGTCAGCGTTGCCAGCTCCATGTCCGCCGTATTTGCAAAATGCGCTCCCGTAAGGTAAACCGTATTGTCATCCTCATCGCTGTCGTTCAGCAGAACATTTACCGTTGCCGTTCTTGATGTGAACGAAGCGCACAATGTTGTCGTGTCAGGCTGCGTTGTCGGGGGCGTGTTCATATTGCACGCCATTATCGCCGGTTTGGTCAGTCCCGTTGAGAACTGCAAACCGTCGTACGTAACACCCAGTATTAATTCGTCGTCATCATAGCGCAAAGACAAATCGGTGGTGGCATTGGGATTTGATATTACGCCGACCCTGTTTGTGTGATATTGGGTTACATATATCTTGCCGTCGGGACCCAGTTTCAAGCCGCCGCCCTTATCTCCAAAGCCCGTTTGTGTCCAGTACCTGACAGGACTGCCCGTTACCTGAACGGGAGTTCCTGTCGATATGTTATACTGATACAATTTGGGATCATTCACGTCGGTTTCGGGCTGAGTATCATAGTATCCGGTGGCATAAAGCTGATTTCCGTCGGGAGAAAATTCCACTCCGTAAGTATTTCTGTATATACCGTTAATGGTACGGCGATTGCTCAACTGTCCCGTCGTATTGTCAAAATCATACAAATCAACCGTATAACTGTCAAAACTCGCCACTGCTATACGGTTATACTGCGGAGATACTTTTAAGGTATATGAGATGGACGGCCATTTCTGTATGGTGTGAATTACAGAACCTATTTGAGGACTGGCGGGATTACTTACATCTACCAAACGAACACGCAATTC
>JAISSE010000236.1 GCA_031273285.1 Prevotellaceae bacterium | reverse complement strand
CGCAGTGCGGGGGAGCGACACTGTACACTCTCTTAACTCCGTAGGAGTTGCCCTTTCGACAACCCCGGAATCGCCGATGGGATTTTTGTCGTACACCCACCCTTTGCGAACTTTGCGTTAAAAAATTTCTTTCTCGTATTCCCCTTTTTGGTTCCGGCTTGTCCGGGTTAGGGAGCGGGATGGAAAAAAACGGCAGGGGTTTAACCCCGCACACGCGCGCCGAAAGCGAAGCGCAGTGCGGGGGCAGGATTTGTGTCGTACATCCCCTTACACTTTCGTTTTAAAAAAAATCTGTTACCTTTGCGCAGTTAATAATGTAAATTTGTTTTCGGATGAGACGAGTGTTTTACTTTTTAGTTTTCACATTATGTGCCTGTACGACAATATCGTGCCTGCACCGTGAGGCGAGTTTTTTTTCGGATAAAGAATACCGTGAACAAGTGAAAACAGACTTTCAAAACCGTAAATCAGCGGTAAGTTCGGTACGGGCAGAGGCGCTTTTTTCGGTTTTCGACAGATCCGATTTGACCTCGGAAGAGAGGGAGGCGCTGGAATTTTTGTTTGCATACATGCCTTTAAGCGATTTATCGGATTACGACGGCGATTTTTATCTTGCTCAGGTACGCGCGGCTTTCGATGCACGCGATTTTTTTGAGTGGGGCGCAAGAATCCCCGAAGAGATATTCCGTCATTTTGTTCTGGTCTATCGCGTTAACAACGAAAATCTGGATTCTGCGCGGATTGTGTTTTTCAACGAATTGAAAGACAGGGTGAAAGACCTTGGCATGGCGGAGGCGGCTCTGGAAGTAAATCACTGGTGTCACGAAAAAGTAACCTACAGAGCTACCGACGGCAGGACTTCTTCTCCTCTGGATTTAATCCGTACATCCTGGGGACGCTGCGGCGAGGAATCGACCTTTACGACAACCGCCCTGCGTGCGGTGGGAATCCCCGCAAGGCAGTGTTATACGCCGCGCTGGGCGCATACCGACGACAATCACGCATGGGTTGAAGTGTGGGTCGACGGCAAATGGCATTATATGGGCGCCTGCGAGCCGGAGCCGGTATTGAATGCGGCATGGTTTACCGCGCCCGTCAAAAGGGCGATGATGGTGCACACGAATGTTTTCGGCAAATATACCGGCGAGGAAGAAAAAAACGTCGACAAGCCGATGTATTCGACTGTCAATCTGCTGTCGAACTACACCTATATCCGCAAGGCGAAAGTTCGGGTAATCGACACTGAGGGCAAGCCTGTTGCCGGCGCAAAAGTATCATTCAAAATATATAACTATGCAGAATATTATCCCGTTGTCGAATCGGTAACGGATTCCGCAGGTCAGGCGTCGATACACACCGGTTCGGGCGACGTTCTGGTGTGGGCTGGCAGGGACGGATTTTTCGGATATACCGTATCGTCGCCCGATACCGACAATGTTACCGTTATTCTTGACAAAAAGGAAGGAGACGGTTTTGAAGACACTTACGAGACCATTCCTCCGCCGGAACAGAAAATCGCGGGTCTGCCCGCCGAACTGACTGCCGAAAACGGCAAACGGCTCTATCGGGAAGACTCAATACGCAAGGCTTATATGGATACGTTTATCGAAGAAGAGACGGCGAAACGTTTTGCGTCCGGTTTGAATCTCCCCGCCGGCGAGACGTGGAAATATCTGAATCTGTCGCAGGGTAACTGGAAAGAAATACGGAATTTCATCGCAAAGCATAAAGCCGACAGGTACCTTTTCCCGCTTCTGTCGTCCGTTTCGGAAAAAGATTTGCGCGATGTTCCGGAGCATATACTCACAAGTCATTTGCGGGCATTTCACAGAGTTACCCCGAAAGCCGGCACTCCCGAAGACATTGTAACGGACAATCTGCTTTCGCCCAGAATATCAAGAGAAGTCATTCGCCCGTGGAGGGAATTTTTCCTCGATGAATTTGACGGCAGCACGGTGGAACATGTTCGGGAAAACGTTGGTGAAATAGTGGATTTTGTCAGGAAGAATATCAAAATCGACGACGGACAGAATTATTACAACTGCCCGATTACGCCACGCGGAGTTTACGAAATGAAGACGGCGGATAAACGTTCGCGCGATATTTTCTTTGTCGCGCTGTGTCGAAGCGCCGGTGTTGCAGCACGCCTGAATCCGGCGACAAGCCGTCCGCAGTATTATGACGGAGAATGGAAAAATGCCGAATTTGAAAGCGAGACTAAGGAAATATACCCGCAGGCGAAAATTACTTTCGTCAATTCCAAAGACAATCTGCTCAAGCCGCAGTATGGAACTCATTTCTCTCTGGCGCGGTTTCAGGATGGCGATTTTGTTACTCTGGATTTGGACCCGAATGTTTCAACCGTTTCGGTGGACGAAGGTTACTACAGGCTGATGACGGGCAGCAGGGCGAACGACGGCTCGGTTACCATAAATAATAAGTATTTTACGATAAAAGGCTCGGTGAGTCAGGAAATCAAAATGCCGGAAATCGTCAACAAAGTGCAGGTTTTGGGAATCATCGACATGAATACGAAAATCGCCCTGACGGACGGCAGGGAAACGACTTTGAAGGATTTATCCGACGGAAACGGAGTCATGTTATGCTTCGCCGAGCCGGACAAGGAGCCTACCAAGCACATTTTGCAGGATTTACCCGCTCAAAGCGACGAACTGGACAGCTGGGGCGGCGGAATTTTGTTCCTCGTTCCGGACGACAGGCTAAGCGCCGCATTCGACCATACGGTATTCAAAAATCTTCCGAAAAACACTGTCTGGGGGATTGATAACAACCGTTCGCTGCTGAACGAAACCGTATCGACGCTTAAACTGAATTTCGGCGACGGGTTCCCGCTGACGCTGTTTCTGACAAACAGCGGCGGAATAGTTTATTACTCATCGGGCTATAAAATAGGCACAGGAGAAGATATTGTCAAAACAATAAAAAGTTTGAAAAAATAATATATTTGATTATGCAAGAAGAACTGCACGGCAACACGGAAGAAAGTACGGACATCGTACCCGGAGAAGTTGAAAATATCCTGAAAGACAAATCGAACGAAATGAACGGTTTTTCGTCGCGTCTGGATATACTTTTCAACAATGTAGGCGAAGTTTTAAAAGGTAAGGACAGGGAACTGAAACTGATAACCAGCGTGCTTCTGGCGGGCGGGCATATCCTGATTGAGGACAATCCCGGCACCGGAAAAACGGTCATGGCAAAAACCCTGTCCCAGTCAATATCGGGCAAAAATGCTGAAAACGGGCTTTTATTCAAACGAATACAGTTTACGCCCGATTTACTGCCGATGGATCTTATCGGCTTGCATCTGTTCAACGACAGCACAAAAGATTTTGTCTTCAAGAAAGGACCGCTGTTCAGCAATGTCCTGCTGGCGGATGAAATCAACCGGGCTTCGCCGAAAGTTCAGTCAGCCCTGCTGGAATGTATGGCGGAAAATCAGATAACGGTCGGAAACACAACATATCCGCTCGAAAAGCTGTTTTTTGTGATAGCAACGCAGAATCCGATCGAAATAGAGGGAACATACCCTCTTCCGGCTGCCCAGCTGGACAGATTTTTCATGAAAATACCCTTCGGTTATGTGGACAGCGAGTCGGAAATGGACGTGTACCGAAACTATCGGGCTATAGATAAAAAAGCCGCCGAAGTCGAAACGGTGTTGAGCGAAAACGATATTTTCGAACTCCGAAGCAAAGCCGATGAAACATTTGTGCACGAGGAAATCACGCAGTCCGTCTTCAACATCGTAAACGCAACCCGCGAACACAAGGATATTATACTGGGAGCATCTCCCCGCAGCGGAATCATCTTCCTGAAATGCCTGCGCGCTTATGCATTAGTGAACAAACGGGGTTTTGCGGTGGAAGACGACGTCGCCCGTCTGGCGGAACCGGTGCTGAATCACAGGCTGATATTCAGAAACAGGGACGCGAAGGAAAACACACTGAAAAATATTGTCAGCAGGGAAATTTCGCGATTGAGTAAATTAAATCTGTATTCGGAACAGTAATGTGCAAACTGCATTATATTTATCATAAGGGAACTCCTGAAAACTGCTTTTTCGGCGTTCGACTTCAATTTTTAAATCCTCGTTTACAATTGGTAAACTCCGGTTTAAAAATCTTGTCTGCCTTGAAAAATCAAGTTTTCAGGCATTCCCTTAAAACGGTTATATCCCTGCTGTTTCTGTGCCTGATTACGGAAACAAATTCGCAGGTCAATTCCGTCAAAAGATACGAAATAGACATCAAGCGGGAAGAACTGAACCGCTATATTGCGGAGAAGGGCTTGCCGAACGAAGTAATGCTGCGTGCAAGGGAATTTATCAGAAAAGACCCCACCTATTATGTCGGATACATGCTTGAAGGACAGTACAGATACGACAGGTCGGGGGATGCGGGCGGATACGCACAGGCGGCAAAACCGCTGAAGCAGGCTCTGGAACTGTTCGAAAAGGATTATACCGTAGCCCTGAGGGACGTATATACTTCATCCGAAGCCTACGACGAATACAAAGACCGCATTTACGACTATATCTCCATCACCGACAAGCTCATGGACTGTTACAGCAACGTCGAACGTCCCGATTCCGTCATCTGGCTTTTGAACAGATACAAATCGTGGGGCTTTCAGCTCGACGAATTCGGCGCCGACAATTATATCGCATGGACATATCACAGAAACAGATTCTACACTTCCGACAAATTCGATTTCCTGTACAATTCGGTCGAAGAAAACGAGATGGCGGCATTGCATTTCCTGCAGCGGAATCTGGAAAACATCGGTAAAAATGCCGCAAAAAACGAGTCCGTGGTAAGCCCGTGGAGGATAATCGGCGCCAAATTGAGCGTATATCACTATCTTGCGATGATATACAGCTATCTCCACAAACCGGATTCGGCGCATTTGTACTACAGCTACATGAAGCCTTATTCGGGCGTGTTCCCTTACAACAATTATGCCATATTCCGCTTCACAACCGGCTATTTTGAAGAAGCATACGCATATTTCAACTATTCGAGCCACAGGGATATTTACGACAACAAATACCATCTGCGGGAGTCGATTTACTACATGAGCATCCTCGACGTGATGAAAGCCGACCCGCAAAAAAGCGTTGACGACCTGTCGCTCCACATAAATTCGACAGGCGTGCGACCGGGCTGGGGATGGTACAATCTGGGGCTGGCAAGGGCTTTGATGTATAACGGACAGCTTGATTCGAGCATGACATGCATCAACAAGGCGGGGAAATTCAACGATGTTCACATAGGAACCACATGGGGACAAAGTCATTATATTTTCAGTCACAGCGTTCTGAAGTTTATCAATCTGCAAAGAAAAGAAGCGGCAATACGTTTCGAGGATAAATATTACTGGCTGTCGCCATCGAAATTACAGAAAATTGCCGAACTGAAACTGGAGCAGTATGTCATCCGGATGCTGATATTCAATCAACTGTCCGCCAATCCCGAACGCAGCGAAGTGTACTACAGGCTGTTTGCTTCGGAGGCGACAATTTCTTTCGATGAAATATTCTATATGATTAAGGATTACGGAAGAAACTATTTCATAAAAGAATTTGGAAAACAGATAGAAAGCGACGAAAGGGATATTATCCGCAAATATTTCAAACTGTTTCAGGGCAAACTTTATCTCGAAAAGGGTGATACGCGCACAGCCCTGAAAGTGCTTGACGAGCTTTATCATAACGACTTAATCGAAGACAACGAGTACGAAAACCTGTATCTGGCGCGTTTGTTTGAGGCTCTGGCTCTGGCAAACGATGCTTCGGGAACAAACGCCAACGGCGAAAAATTCGGAAACAGGTTTTATCAGACATATCCTCAACTGATACCATACAGCTCCGTTAAAATGAAATTCCGGCTGGAGGTTACGGAGAGCGAGGGCGCAAATTCCGGAAAAATTTTATCCGATTTGAAGACATTCAATATCGACTTTGAAACAAACGGTACGGATTTGCCGGTGGTGAAACTGCGTTTCGGCAAAACAGGCGACAAAAATGTCGTGGAATACAGGGTCGAATCCTCATGGGGTACAATGATTGTCGAACCTTCGTCGTTCGTTTATACCGACTCGACCAATGTCGCCAAAAAACTGGCATACGCTATATTTAAACTGAAGATATAATCGACAAAATACCGTTTCCAAACAACCCGCACGCGCCGTCCGCGCCGGTACGTGCTTAGGAGGTCCTCAGAAAAGGAAAATTTTTTGCGCCCTTTGCGTTAAAGAAATGGGAAATCGTTTATTTTGCAGCCCTGCAACAGCCCTGTAATATCCCGTAATTTTTCCAGATTGCGGAGATAGGATGGAAATTTAAAATATTCATTCCCTATTGCATTGAAATATAATTCGCTGATAAAATCATAGTTCTGCTTCTCGATGAACCTGTCAAAACCGTCGTCCCTGCTGTTCAGTATAAACTTAACTACGCGGGTATTGAAGCGGAAGCGTTCATTTTTGACAATATTATCTATCTGTTCCAGGTCTTTTACATAAAAATTATTCAACCGGTTTTCAATATTCGGAGGTATGCTGCTGTCGGCTAATTCGGCAAAATACAGCATGTAGCATTTATTGGTGATATTGCCGGTTTTCAGCATATTGATGATTATACGCTCATGAGTTCCGGTTATCTTTATATCATCGAGAAACAGAAGCGTTTTGTTTTCAATGAATTCCCTGTCGATATAAAATTTATCGCCTTTTATAAGCCTGTAACGGTCTTGGGCGGACATTTCCCCATAATCTTCCCGGTATGTGACGGTACGATGTATCTTTGTCTCTTCGACAACCGGATATTTATTATCGAAAAGATAGACATTCAGCTTATCGACAAAATACTTTTTCATAAAAAACGAAGCGGTCGGGATATGCGAGTATGCACTCGGCACAACAACAATACGGCTGCCATCGTAATGTTTGGAAAAACAGTTTCTTATAAATCCATCTGCCAGCATATATCCGAATTTTCGGGCAATATTGTCCGCTCCATACTTGAATTTGGAATATTCTTCGGGCAGGAAGTCAAATTCGTCCGGCGCATGGATTGGATATAACGAGAAGCGAATTATTTCTCTTTCACAATTTTGTTCTGATATCATTTAAAGTATAATTAGCATTGGTTATCAGGAGCGCGTCGAATCCGAAATCAAGAGCGCCCCTGTAGTCTGTTTTCGGATTGTCGCCGACGTGCAGTACCTGATTTTTAGACACATGTATATTATCATGGATTCGCTGAAAAAAGTTTGCCGAAGGTTTTGAAGTCTGCACCTCGTCGGAGAAAATACAAAAGGAAAAATAATGAAAAATATTTATTTTTTGCAGGACTTTTCTCAGAGTTTTGCCTTCCGTAAATCCGGTATTGCTGCCTATGTTCAGCACTTTATCCTCATTTTTCAATCTGCTCAGGATGTATGAAATATTGTCGTTCAGCAGCAGAGGAGGATATTCCATGAACAGTTCGTCAGCCTGACCGGTCAAACGCTCGGCATGTTCTGCCGTAACATTGCGACCGTCAACATTAATCTCTTTTAATACGCTCAGATACATTTCTTTGGCAGGAATTTTCGTTCCCGTCATTTCGTTGTATCTGTCATAAAGTTTGTCCTTTTTTGTGATAATTTCCTCTATTTGCATAATATTCAAGCTCTTGGAATTGTAGATGTCGGCAATTAATTCCGCTCTCCTCCTCTTGAAGGAAGGATTTGACCGGATAAGGGTCAGCCACAAATCAAATGAAATATGCAGTATCATTCGTTATGAGAGTTTTGCAACATGATATGTTTGAGATAAATATTCCGAACTTTCTCCTTTCGATATTGACGAAAACAGGGTCGGCTGTTCCGGCAGCGGGAATATTTTAAAAGAATGGCTCCTCCGTTCGGGGTGGCAAAAATTTCGAAAAAACACACCATTGGCACAATAACAACCTGATTCATATCCTTCTGTCCTTTAAATTTGCAATTCCGTTTTTTCAATGTTTAAACACGATTCTTAATTGTAATAAAGTACAAAAGTATAAAATTTTTGAACATCTCGCCAAATCAAAAC